>JAKCAB010000192.1 GCA_021839785.1 bacterium
GGGAGTCCGGCCGCGCCGGCAGCCACCAACGCGGCGCTGCCCCGGCGGAGGAAACTCCGGCGGGTGAGGACGGCCAAGCGAGCGGACGCGGCTGGGACGGAAGGCGAGAGGCGAACCGGTGTTTTCATGGTGCGGTGGATTTGCGCGGCATCATGCGCCGACCGGTTTTGCCGGCAAGGAAAACGATGGTTTCGCGCCGCGGACGGTGGCCGGAAGCGTCAGCAAATCTGGATGAACTCCAGCCCCCAGATCGCGGCCAGGCGTTTCAGGCGCGACGCGATGTGGCCCAGGCCAATGGCGCAGTGATGGGCCGGACCGGCTTCGGACCAGCGGTTGACGAAGGCCTTGGCGCCGATGGAAAAACGGTAACGGCTGTTGGTGTTTCCGATGTGGAGGATTGGGCCGGGTACGGCCTCGCCTTCCGCGGCGAGCAGCTTCAGCCGGCCCTGACCATCTTGAACCACCGAGAGCAGCGTGACCGGTCCGTGTTTGACCCGCATTTCGATGGAGAGGCCCAGGCCGGGTTTGCCGTGATAGACCGGCAGGGGCACCAGCTTGACCCGACCTTCGGCAATGGCCATGTGGCCGGGGCCGTCGTGGCCGAGCAGAACCACGTCGTCATTGAAATCCATCGCATAGAATTCGGAGAAGGAGCCGCCGACGCCGAAGGCGTCCATGATTTTCATGGCTTGGACGTTTTTCACCTCGCACTCGCCGGCCACCGGCACGCCGTGGGCGGTGAGGAGCGAATTGCCGGCGATGACCGAGGTGACGATGTGCTCGTATTCGTTGCCGGGCTGGCCTTCGTAGTAATACGCGAGCGCGCCGAGGCGGTGGGCTTCCACCAGCCGGTCCAAGACCACGGAAGTCTGCGCGGCGCGGCGAAGCTCGGCCTCCAGGCATTCGGGCGACACGTCGAATTCGCGGCGGAATTGGTCCAGCTTGGCGGTCAACTGGGACTCGGTCGTCTCGTCGCGGTAGCGCCGCAGTTCGCACATTTCGAGCAATTCGAAGTGGCAGCCAAACGCCGCGGCCTGCTGGGTCATGTCGCTGTAAACGTCCAGCATTCCGCAATAGTAATGGCCCAGGACGCCGACGCGGTTGTCGCGCATCACGGCGGCGACGCGGGCGGCATCCACCCAAGCCTCGATCTCGGCCCAAGCCACCGGATCATCGAGGGTGCCGGTAATGAGGTGGTAGGCGATGCCGGCGCGGTTGAAGACGCAGGCGATCTCCGGGGCCGAGCAGGCCTGGCAATGCGCGAGCCATTCGCCCGTCATGCGGCCGCGGTCGCCCAGGCGGTTGAAGGCTTCGTAGTCGATGGCGGCGACGGGCTGGAGGTTCAGCACGACCACCGGCACTTTCGCCTTCTGAACGACTGGCAGGACGGTGGAACTGAGCGCATAGGTGGAGACGTACAGGAAGAGGATCTGCGCGTCCTCGCGCTTGAACCGGTCGGCGACCGCGCGGGCCTGGTCCGGCGAATCGACGAGGCCGGCGTCGATGACCGCGGCGCCGGCGCGGGTCAGGCGCTCGCGAATTCGGCGTTGGTAGCCTTCCAGGCGGTCGCGCAAACCGGGAAACTGGGGCCAGTAGGTGTCGAGGCCGATGCCGAACAAGCCGGCTTTGAGTGGGGTGGCGTTCATGTGTGGCGCCAGACATAACCGGTGGCCGCCGCGGCGGCAACTCCGCCGCGCGGGACTGCCGGGAGGCGACGTTGGGAAACATTATTTCGCAACATTAGTGCATTAAAAGTGTTGACTTGGCCTGCAATATCTGTTCATTGTTCCTCATGCAAATCGAGAGCTTGAAGGTATTTTGTGACCTCACGGAAACAGAGAGTTTCACCAAGGCGGCCCAGATCAACCACATTACCCAGTCGGCGGTGAGCCAGCAGATCAGTTCGCTGGAGCGGCAATTCAAGGCGTTGCTGATCGAGCGCAGCAAGAAGAAGTTTCGGCTGACGCGCGAAGGGGATCTCCTTTATCAGGCGAGCAAAGAGATTGTTCAGACTTACGAGCGGCTGCACAGCCAGTTGCAGGAACTGAAGGACATCATCTCCGGCACGGTGCGGGTGGCGACCATTTACAGCATCGGGCTCCACGACCTGCCGCCGTACATCAAACGCTTCCTGAAGAGCTATCCCACGGTGAACGTCCACGTCGAGTACCGGCGCGCGAACCAGGTGTACGAAGACGTGCTGGGGAACGTGGTGGACCTCGGGTTGGTGGCGTACCCCACCCGCGATCCCAAGCTGGAAATCATCCCGCTGCGCAAGGAACCCATGGTCCTGATCTGCCATCCGAACCATCCCTTGGCCAAATCCAAGAACTTGAAAATGAGCGCCTTGGCCGGTCAGAAGTTCGTGGCGTTCGAGGCGGACATCCCCACCCGGAAGGCCGTGGACAAGGTGCTCCGCGAGCACGGTGTGCACGTCGTGCCCGTCATGGAGTTCGACAACGTGGAGACGGTGAAGCGCGCCGTGGAGATCGACGCGGGAATCGCGATCGTGCCGTTTACCTGTGTGCAAGAAGAGGTGGCGGACAAGACGCTGGCGGCGGTGCACCTCGACGAAGCGGATTTCAGCCGCCCGCTCGGTTTGCTCCACAAGAAAAACAAGGTGCTCTCCACCGCCATGAAACAGTTCGTGGCGATGCTCAAGGAACCCCTGTAAGCCCCCCGTTCCCATTCGTTTTCCGCCCTCCCGGTTGACGCGAATCGCCGCCGGGAGGGCGGTTTCGTGTGCGGAGCGGGTTTTGGGTTTGCAGGTGATCCATTTTTGGCACAGAAGTTAGGCCATGCGAACGCGGTGGTTGGTCGTGTGGCTGACCGTGTCGGTCTTGCTGAACGCGCTACTGCTCCTGGCGTGGATCGCGGAGTTGAATCCCGTCCCGACGTCGCCCCGCATCGTTTTTCGCCCCCCGACGGTCACGAACCTCTTCCGGCCGGTGCGCACCAACCTGGTCTTTGCGCCCCGGCTCCTGACCTGGCAGGACATCGAGTCGGCCGATTACGCGACCTATGTCGGCAACCTCCGCGCCATTGGGTGCCCGGAGCCGACGGTGCGCGACATCGTCGTGGCGGACGTGAACGCGCTGTTCGCGCGGCGCAGCGCCGCGGAGGTGCCGGATCCGGCCCAGCAATGGTGGCGATCCGAGCCGGACCCGGACCTGGTCGCCCGCGCCGCCACCAACCGCGCCGAATTGGACACGGAGCGGCGGAACCTCCTGACCTTCCTCCTCGGGCCGAACTGGGAAAGCGCCGATCCGACCAGCGCGGACGCCCAGGGCAACCCGCTGGACGGCGAGTTGCTCGGGTCGTTGTCCGACGAAACTCGCAGCGCCGTCCGCCAGATCGAACACCAGAATCGGGACCGGCTCGAGGCATTGACGCGCGCCGCGCAGGACGAAGGCAAGGAGGTCAACGCAACCGACCTGGCCCGATTGGAACGACAGACCCGCGACGAACTGGCCAAGGTGCTCAGCCCGGCGGAACTGGAGGAATACTTGTTGCGGTACTCGCGCGGCGCCGCGCGGTTGCGCAAGCAACTCCGGGGTTTCGAGGCCACGCCGGAAGAGTTTCGTCAGTTGTTCCGGGCCACGGACGCCATCGACCAGCATATCCTCGATCTGGCCTCGGCGACGGATGCCGCCAGTCAGCAACGCCGGACCCAACTCGAGCGCCAGCGTGAGCAGGTTTTGGAGAAGGAACTCGGCCCCGGCCGCTATGCCAATTACCTCTTGAACCAGGATCCCGTCTTTCAGGAAACGCAGAAGACCGCCAAGCGGCTGGGGGTGAGCGCCGAAAAGCTGATCCCGTTTTACCGGGTCAACCAGGTGGCGCAGGAGGAACGCCAGCGGGTGCTCGCGGACACCACCCTCAGCCCGGAGGAACAGACGCGCGAACTCGCCGATTTATACGAGCAACAACTGGCCACGCTGCGCACCTTGCTCGGCGAGGAGGCCTTCCAGAAACTCCAAACCAACCCGCCGCCTTGAGCCGGGCCTGGGACCGGCCAAGGCTTACGCGGGTTTCGGCGCCGGGGAAGCGCTTGCGGGCGCGCCCGAAAGACACCGTTCCTTTGCGCTCGGCCTCGGAGGTTGCGCCGCCCGGATTTGAACACTAACCTCTGCTTCTCTGCCCTGCGGGGCGACTGATCCGATGCAACACTTCCTCAACAATGTGTGGGTGGCTCTGGTCGTGGTTCTGATGTTTGGGGCCTCGATTTTTGTCCACGAACTGGGCCATTTCGCCGTGGCGCTCTGGCGGCGGATGAAGGTCGAGGCGTTCGCCATCGGCTTCGGCCCGCGCATCTGGAGTTGTGTCCGCAACGGCATCGAATACTCGATTCGCTGGATTCCCGCCGGCGGCTTCGTGCGCCTGCCGCAAATGATCGCTTCCGAGGCGCTCGAAGGCGGCGCCCGCGCCGATGCGCCGCCGGTGCCGCCCGCTTCGCCGTGGTCGAAAATCCTGGTGGCCTTCGCGGGGCCCGCGATGAACGTCGTTTTTGCGTTCGCGATCGCAGTTTACATTTACGTGGTCGGCCTGCCGGTGGCCGTCAACCCCGCCGTGGTCGGGCCCGTCGATTCCGCCTCCGCCGAGTACAAGCTGGGCATCCGCCCCGGCGATCGCATCGTCGAGGTCAACGGCAAGCCGGTCGAATCCTGGGAGGACGTGGGTGAAATCGTGATGCTCGCGCGGGGCAACGTGCTGCCGGTCGTCCTCGAACGCGACGGCCAGCGCACCCGCTACGAGCTGACCGCCCAGATCAACCCAGTCATCGGCCTGAAGATGCTGAACCTGGATCCGCAGGACCACCCGGTGGTGCGCGGGGTCAAGGCCGGCAGCGCCGCCGAAGCGGTGGGCTTGAAACCGGGTGACAC
>JAKCAB010000628.1 GCA_021839785.1 bacterium
CCGAAACTGGGCGCCTCGGCGAGCCGCGTGGCGCGCGGGATGACCGTGTCGAACACGAGTTCCTTGAAATGCTCGCGCACTTCACCCACCACCTGCTGCGACAACCGCGTGCGGCCGTCGAACATGGTCATCACCACTCCCAGCAATTCCAGGCCGGGATTGGTGCCGCCGTCCCGCAATTGGCCCAGCAACCGCGTGAGCATCGAGATGCCTTCCAGGGCGTAATACTCGCATTGCAGGGGCACCAGCAGGTAATCGGCGGCGGCGAACGCGTTCAAAGTCAGGATGCCCAGCGACGGCGGGCAATCGATCAAGATCAGGTCGTAAGCCGGGCCGGTGCGGAGCGGTTCGATCGCGAGCGCCAGCCGGCGGAGGTGGTTTTCGACGCGTGCCAGTTCGACGTCCGCACCGCACATGTCGAGTTCGCTCGGGATGACGGCCAACCGCTCATAGGCCGAGGCTTTGACTTTGGCGGCCAGTTTTTCCTCGCCCAGCAATGCGCCGTACGCGCTGGCGCCGGGCGTCTTTTCGAGGCCGAGGCCGCTGGTGGCGTTCGCCTGCGGATCCAGGTCAAGCATGAGCACACGCTGCCCGAGCACGGCAAGACAGGCCGCGAGGTTGACGGCCGTGGTGGTCTTGCCGACGCCGCCCTTCTGGTTGGCGACCGCGATGACTTTGGTAGGCACGGCGGGATTTAAGGCGCCGTTCGCCCGCGCTTCAAGGCTTTCGGCCGCGGGCGCCCGTGCCCGCGAATCTCCAAAGCGCTCAGGGTGGGGGCGGCGGCGCGCCCGTGGGCTCGGTTGCCGGTGCGTTGGTGACGGCGGACGGAGGCGGGTTGGTGACGGTGGCGGCGGGGGCGTTCGTGTCGGCTGCGATCGGGCGAACGGTCGGGGCAGTGTCCACGCCGACCATTTCCTCGGAGAGCACGACCAGCGCGATCCGGCGGTTCTTGGCGCGACCTTCGGCTGTACTGTTGTCCGCCACCGGGTGGAACTCGCCGTAGCCCACGGCGCCCAGTCGGTGCGGGGCCACGCCCGCCTGCTCGCTCAGGAAGCGGACGGCGGCAGTCGCGCGCGCGGTCGAGAGTTCCCAATTGCTGGGATATTTGCCGCGCGCGTCGGCCCGGATCGGCACATTGTCGGTGTGGCCGATGACGTGGATCTGCCGGTTCGGGTACTGCGCGAGCACCTCGGCCACGCGCCGCAAGACCTGCTCGCCTTCGGGCTTCAAGGTCGCCTCGCCGGAGTCGAACAGCACGCGGTCGAGGATGTCCACGGTGAGCTTGCCCTGAAGCTCGGAGATGGTGACGTCCTTGGATTCGAGCGCGCGGCGCATTTCCGCTTCGAGGCTTTGCTGCGAACGGGCGATGGCTTCCTTCTCGCGGGCGAGCCGGGCTTTCTCGGCTTCGAGCGCGGCGATTTGATGCCGGGCCTCGGCAACCACCGAGGTGAGCGCGGTCAACTGCGTCCAGTTGGTGGCGAGCCGCGTCTGGGCGCGCCGGAGTTCCGCGCGGGTTGCGTCGCGCTCGGCCTGCGCTTGTTCGAGCGCCTGCCCGCGGCGCCAATAAGCCACGCCAAGCAGAGAGAAAAGGAGGAGGGCGGTGAGGACGCTGGCAAGAATCCTGGCTTCGCGGGGCATGGCTTCGATCGGTTTCGTTCGCCGCGTTTCCACCGTGGGCGGCACCGGCAACGGAATAAGGCCCGATCGCAGTGCCGGCAATGAAAATGCCACGCGGCAGACCTGCGCCGCGAATGCGCTTGCCGCCCGGCCCGCCGGCCCGGCTAATGCGGGGGCGCGCAGCCGGTCGGCGGCGCCAGATCAGACCATCATGCCGGACGATTACCGCGTCGTTGTTGTCAGCGACATCCATTATGCCAGCGAGGGCGAGCAAGCCCGACGCGGCTACGAGGCCAGGGTGATCCAGAACTGGTCGCAGAAGCTTTTCGTGCGACTGTTCCGGCAGTTCATCTGGCTGAAGGATCCGTTGGGACACAACCACCTGCTGGACCGCTTCCTTGCCGCCGCCGGTGCGGGGGACCTGGTCGTCGTCAACGGCGATTACTCCTGCGACTCCGCCTTTGTCGGGCTGAGCGACGACGCGGCGTTCGCGAGTGCGCAATTCGTGCTTGGCCGTTTGCGCGAACGCTTTGCCGACCGCCTGGTGGCGGGGTTTGGTGACCACGAATTGGGCAAGACCAGCCTGTTCGGCGGCGTGGGCGGTTTGCGGCTCGCGAGCTGGGAGCGGTCATGCGGCGAACTGGGCCTGGAGCCGTTCTGGCGTCGCGAGCTGGGGCCGTGGGTGTTGTTGGGGGTGGTGTCGTCCTTGATCGCCTTGCCGGTCTTCGGGCCGGATACCCTGCCGGCTGAGCGCGCGGGCTGGGAGGCACTCCGGGCGGCGCATCTGGCCCGCATTCGCGAGGCGTTCGCGGGGTTGCGTCCGGACCAGCGCGTGGTGTTGTTTTGTCACGACCCGACCGCGGTGCCGTTTCTTTGGCGCGAGCCTGAGGTGAGGTCGCGTCTCGACCAACTGGAACGCACCATCATCGGTCACTTGCACACGCCGCTGATTCTGTGGAAAAGCCGCTTGCTGGCGGGCATGCCCCCAATCGGTTTCCTGGGCAACTCCGTGCGGCGGATGACCACGGCCCTGAACGAGGCGCGGTACTGGCGGAACTTCAAGGTGACGCTTTGCCATTCCCTGGCGGGTTGCCAGTTGCTCAAGGACGGCGGCTTTGGGGAACTGCGCCTGCGAGCCGACGGGACTGCCGCGCAGTGGCGGGTCCACCCGCTGCCGTGGTGAGCGGCTCGCTCAAGGTTGGCCGGGCAAGGCCGGCGGGCCGCCGCCGCCGCCGAAGCCGGGGACCGGCGGCGGTGGCGGCAGTTGGATGCCTTGTAGGGCTGCGACTCGTTCCTGTTCGCGCAGGAGGATCATCTGTTGCTCCGACGTCAGGCCCGGCGCGGACTGAGTTTGTGGCATTCCCGCCGAGCCTTGCCCGACTCCGGCGCCCCGGTTCCCGAGGCGGGTTGGCCGAACGGGCATGGAACCCACGCCGGCGCGGAAGGCGCTGCTGCCAGCCTGGATGGTCGGGGGCGCAAAACCGACGTGGGGGGAGTTGATAACCAGGCCGGGAGCGCCCGGCATCCCGGGTCGAGCCAGGCCGGGCAGTCCGCCGGCCAGGACCAGGTTGGTGGGCGGAAGAATGCCGTTCTTGACGAAATCGAGTTTCAGGTCCAGCCCGCCGTAATTCACCCGGACCGTCCGGGCCTTGGCGTCGATTTCAAGCACCTCGAGGTTGGTGATCGACCGGTCGCGCTCGCCTTCGCGGACGAGGTCGGAAAGGATGTTCGTCCTGCCGTCGTTTAAGGAGAACATCGCCCGCTTGCCCATCAGGGTGGTGATGCCGGTGAGTTTCAGCGCGCCGACGTTTACAGGCGGATTGGTCTCTTGCGGCGGGGGTGGCGGGGGGGGCGGATCTTTCAGACCGAAGGCATTGCGGATGATGATGGCTTGGTACGGATTCGCGGGGTTCGCCGGGGCAGGCGATTGGCTCGCGTCCGTGGGGTTCGCCCCGGTGCCGGCATCCGGCGAATCCTCGCTGCCATTGTCCTCCGCGGCGGCGGGCAGGACAGCCGGAGGTTCCCCCGGGGTAATGGCGTGCAACTGCGCCGCCAGCAGGAAGGCGCCACATCCAAACAACAAGTTTCGGAGACTTCGCATCGATTCCAGAAGCCAGATTGCCGAGTCAAACACCGATCCGGGTCAATAGTTGCTTCATCGCCGGCCGGGCGTGCGCGGAACTCGGGCGGGCCGGCCCGTCATTTCGCAGCGGCGATTTCGGCCTGCACTTCGGCCACCAACTGGCCGAGGCGTCGTCCGTATTCGACGTAATTCGCGAGCTGCGCTTCGGCCGATGCCTGTGGCGCTGTCGCGTCGTGGAACACCGTCGTCATGTGCGGCTCGATCGAAATGCCGCCGTCGTAACCGCGGGCGAGGGCGTCCTTGAGAATGTCGCGGACGCGGCCCTGGCCTTCACCGGGCCAATGGTAGTCGGCGTCGTTCTTGGTCGGGTTCCAAGTCGCGTCCTTGACGTGGATGTGGATGGTCTGGTCGCGGACAGCGAACCAAAACGCCCACGGATCCTGCTTCGGCCAGGGCCGGGGCTGCGAGCGGTCGGGGTTGAAGATGGGATTGGCGGTGTCGAAGACCCATTTCAGGCCGGGCACTTCGGCCAGCAACTGGAGCGCGTGCCGCGGGCTCATGCCGCCGTGGTTCATGCAGTTTTCGTGAACGGGTTGCAGGCCGGCGTCGAGGAACATCCGGGTCACGTCGCGGACCCGCTCGATGACGATGCCGGGAATGGCGTCTTCGTCAGCGGCGGGCTTGAGGCTCATGATGCGCACGAGCTTCGTTCCAAGGCGCTGCATCCGCGGGATCGCGCGCCGCACTTCGTCGAGGGTGACCTGGAAGGGCGTTTCAATGGTCTTGGCCCAATTCAGGATCGTGGACCCGAAGCAACAGACCTGCAGACCCGCGTCCTGGAGCCGGCTGGCGACCAGGTCGAATGCGGCGTCGTCGAGGTCGTGCAAGTTCGCCTTCGGGTAAGGCGCCACTTGGACGGTGCGTGCCTCGATGAATTGCCAGGCCAGTTGCTGGGTGGCCTGAATCTGCGCGTCGATGGGCGCGCCCGCTTCGTCGCCGATGCCGGTGAGGTACATGGTTGGTGCCTTTGTGCGCGTTCAAGGAAGCACAGTTCGCCCCGGCCTGACAAGTCCGGCCCGCGGTTGCCTCAAAAGCTCAGATGATGGGCGACAAGAGTCAACCTTCGGCGGCTTTGGGGCCGGCCTGCGGCACAACGGCGACGAGCTCGGTCGGG
>JAKCAB010000256.1 GCA_021839785.1 bacterium
GAGGCCGGCCGCGAGCGTTTCGCTCGAAAAACCCAGCTCGGCCGGTCCGCGCGCCAGCGCCTGGCGCCGGTACGGATTCGCCGGGTCCAACCAGTCCTCCGCCAGCGCGGCGATCGCTTCGATGAGGTCGGGCGTGGTGCGCTCGGCCAGGTAGCGGCGCCGGTTGCTTTTCACCGCGAGGCAGGCGTCGGTGATCATGGCCGGCGTCAGCGCGCTGCGGTCCGGCAGGTCGGCCAGAAAATAGTGCGGCAGGTTCATGGCGCCTCCGGCAGGGTGGGCAACACCGGCAATTCAGCCGGAAGGGCGCGAGCGCCCGCCTCGGTCGCTTCCCGCCGCTCGCGGCGCCCCAACGCCCGCAGGCATGGCAGCGCGCCGAGCGACACGACCATCAGCACCGCCAGCCCGGCGTAGGTGCCGTGGTAACTCACCGCGTCGCTGGCGGTCGCGCCCAGCGCTTTCACCCGCGCGCCGGCCCACCAGTGGCCGAGATTGCCGATCAAGCCGATGATCGTGAGAAACACGCCGAACACGCGGCCGCGAATCGCTGCCGGCACCGCCGTCAACAGCGCGGCCTCCACCATCGGATAGTTGGCGAGGATGAAAAAGCCGTAGGCCAACAGCAGCGGAATCACCCACGCCGTGGCGACGTGCGGGAACGCCGCGATCAACAGCGCCGACATCGACAGCACAAACGCGATCCAGCGCAGCCGGGCGCGGTCGCTCAGGTGGCCCAGCAGCGGATTGCTCACCACGCCGACCAGGAAAATCGCGCTCAGCGCGAAGCCGGTGGCCTTCACGTTGAAGCCGTGCGCGGCCTGCAGGAACAACGACCCCAGACTGGCCATGCCGCACGCGGCGAAGTCACGCAGGCTGATGAACGCGGCGGCGGCCAGGAACAACCCCCAAAGCGCCGGCGTCGGAAACAACTTTGTTGCGTGCGCGCTTTCGGGCGTTGCCGTCGCCGGTGTTTCCTCGGCGAGCCAGGCAAACACCGTGGCCGAAGCCAGTCCCGCCAACCCGAGTTCCAGCATGGGCGCCTGCCAGCCCGCCGTTTCCGCCCGCCACCCCACATAGAGCGGGCCGAGGAAAAACCCCGCGCTGGCGCCGATGCCGATCAGGCCCAGCGCGCGGCCCGTTTGTTGCGGGTACAAACCCACCACCAGCGCCGTCGCCGCCGGGTGATAAAACGACCCGCCGACCCCCGCCACCACGACGCTGAACAGCGCCACGGCGTAATTGGGCGCGACGGCCAGGCCGATGAAGCCCAGCGCATTCAACGCCAGGCCGGCCGCCAGCAGGCGCTTGCGACTGTGTCGGTCCGCCAGCACGCCCAGCGGGTAACTCGGCAGGAAATAGGCCACCATCATCACCGTGGTCAGCGAGGTCGCCGCCGCCACACTGGGCAGGTGGAGGTCGCGCTGGATCGGCAGGTAAACCGGCAGCAACGCCACGTTGTAAAGGTGGTTGAAGCCGTGCAGGAGTCCGACCAGCCAGAGCGTGCGGCCGTGACCGCCCGCGCGATTTGTGCCCGCGCCACTCATGACCGCACCGCCTCCGGCGCGGACATCAGCGAGCACCCGCGCGGTTCGGCCAGCTCCGCGCGGCCCAGCAACTCGAAGCCATCGCCGCGCCGCACCGCCAAGTCTTCCGTTTGAATCGCCAGCACGGAACGCACATTGGCCAGATCGAACACCCGCAGCAATCCCGGTTCGCCGTCGCCGACCTCGCGTCCGGTTTCCGGCGAAACGACCACCGTCCGCGCCCACGGCGGGAAGCGAAACACCCGCGATGCGGTGACGCCGGCCACGGCATCGTAAGCCTGCGAACCGAGTTCGCTCATGCCGTACTCGCAAACGATGCGTTCGGCGGGCACGTCCAGCCGGCGGCCGATCAGCGCGTGCAACTCCGGCTTGGGGAGCGTGCGCGAACGGCCTTTGTAGCCGCCGGTTTCGAGCACACGCGAGCCGGCCGGCAAAACGAATCGGCGCCCCGCCGCTTCGAGGTGGTCCAGCAAATGAACGAACGAAAACGCGGTGCCCAGCACGCCCAATGGTTCACCGGAACGCTCGGCTTCGGCCAGCGTGGCCGCCGCTGAATCGCCGTTCAACACCCAGCCGCCGTCCTCGCCGACCGCGCCCGCGAAAGCGGAGTCCGCGCGCCCGAAAGCCACAACCACGCAACGGAACATGTGCGCCAGCGACGAATGCGGCGCGGCGTCGGCGGGTGGGGTCAGCGCGAGGAAGCGCAGCCGGTCCGACGCCAGGCGGGGGCGGTCGGGCAGCAGGTGCCGCTCAAACCAGGGCAGCAATGAAGCCTCGTAAAGCGCCAGCGATTCGGCGTTGTGAAAGTGGCGGCTGGGCGGCTGCCGCGTGGTGCCGCTGGAATGGAACACCGCCGTCCGATCCGCCGCCGCCAGACTGGTGAACTCGAGTTCCTTGAATGCCGTGGTCGGCACCGCGGGGATGTCGCGCCAGTGGTTCACTTCACTGGGCCGCACGCCTCGCGCTTCGCAGAATTCGCGGTATGGCGTCACCGCGGCGAATTGCGCGGCGAACAGGTCGAGCGTGAGCGCCCGAAAAATCTCGCCGGCCTCCGGTACGGCGGGCTCGGAAGCGGCACGTGCGTGCCCGCCGATGAAGGCGCGCACGCGGCGGGTCAGGTTGGAAAAGCAGTCGCTGGACATGCGGTTTTCGTTTGGCGTCGGCCCCGACGCAGGCTGGTTCGCCGCCACAGCCGAGCGGTGAGCTTGCGTCGAAATCCGCGCCCGCGCAAGCGCGCCGCGCAACGTCAATCCCAGACTTTTGCGCAGATTCCCGGACCCGTCGCCTCGCTCCGGGCGGGCGGCAATCGTTTTGCCGCAAATCGCGTCTGCGCTGGCTGACGGTTTTTTGATTGTGTTCGATTCCGGGCCAATATTAGCGTCAGTACGGCAATGGAGTTTGCCTGCTCGCAAGAGGACGAGCAAACCGCCTGCGATGTGTTCAGGGCTGATGACTCCTACCGAGATGAAAGCTGTCGGTAGGATTTTTTATGCTCAACTACATCTTGGTCGGTCTGGGCAGCGCGATGGGTGGAATCTCCCGCTTTTGGGCTTCGGGCGTCGTCGCCCGTCGTTATGGCCAGTCGTTCCCTGGGGGCACGCTGTTTGTCAACGTTACTGGCTCCTTCGTAATCGGACTGTTCGCCACGCTCACCGCACCCGAAGGCCGCTGGCTGGTGGGGCCGGCGGGCCGCAATTTTTTCATGACGGGCTTTTGCGGCGGCTACACCACGTTTTCCTCCTTCAGTTTGCAGACCCTGAGCCTCGCGCAGGATGAAGAATGGCTCTACGCCGGCGGCAACGCCGTCTTGAATCTGGTCTTGTGCCTGGTCGCGGTCTGGCTGGGCCACGTCCTGGCGGGAGTCATCAACCCGAAAGGAGGCGCCTGATATGCATCTCCCCCACGATGCGCTGTTGCTGCGGGTCTTCATCGGCGAAAGCGACCGGTGGAAGCACCAGCCGCTTTACGAGGCCATCGTGCTCAAGGCGCGCGAGCTGCACCTGGCCGGCGCGACGGTGCTGCGCGGGCCGATGGGCTTCGGCAAGTCCAGCCGGCTCCACACCGCCAAGATTTTGCGCCTCTCGATGGACTTGCCGCTGGTCATCGAAATCGTGGACGCGGAGGAAAAGGTCAACGCCTTTCTCCCGATCCTCGATGACATGATGGGGGCCGGCTTGGTGACGTTGGAAAGGGTGAAGGTGATCGATTACCGCGCGGCCCCGGACTCTCCCGCACCCCCGGAAATTTGAAAGGCACTCCGGCATGGACAACATCTGGTTCATCGCGGCGATCTGGATCGGCCTCGCTCTCGTGGCGAGCCTGATTTCCATTCGGGTCGGCATCTCCGTGGCGTTGATCGAAATCCTCGTCGGCGTCGCAGCGGGCAACATCCACTTCGGCGCCGGCCAGCAAATCCTGCGTTCGACCGACTGGACGAACTTCCTCGCCATGCTCGGCAGCGGCGTACTGACGTTTCTGGCCGGGGCGGAAATCGATCCGGTCTCCTTGCGCGCCAATTTCCGGGCCAGCATGGCCATTGGCATGGCGGCGTTTGTGCTGCCGTTCGCCGGGGTCTGGCTCTTCGCGCAATTCGTCCTCGGCTGGCCCATCCATCAAGCGCAAATCGCCGGCATCGCGCTGTCCACCACTTCCGTGGCCGTGGTCTATGCCGTGATGATTGAAACCCGGCAGAGCGAGACGCCGCTGGGCAAAATGATCCTGGCCGCGTGTTTCATCAACGACCTCGGCACCGTGCTGGCCCTCGGCCTCATCTTCGCCAACTTCAACCTCTGGCTGCTGGTGTTCGTTGTCGTCACCTGCGTCATGTTGTGGTTCATGCCCAAATGGACCGAGTTCATCGTCGTGCGGATGGGTGCCACGCGCGTCAGCGAACCGGAAATCAAGTTCATCTTTTTCGTCCTTTTTTTCCTGGGTGGCCTGGCCTCCACCGCCAAAAGCGAAGCCGTCCTGCCGGCGTATCTCATCGGGTTGGTCGTGGCCGGGGTGTTTCTGCGGGACAAGACGCTGGTGCATCGGATGCGGAGCATCGCCTTCGCGGTGTTCACGCCGTTTTACTTCATTCGCGCCGGCTCGCTCGTGTTGTTGCCCGTGCTCTGGACCGCGTTGGGCGCAATCGTGATTTTGCTGCTGATCAAGATGGTCACCAAGTACGTCGGCGTGCTCCCGCTGTCGCGCCTGTATTTCATGCGCCCTCGCGAGGCCAATTACACCACGCTGCTCATGTCCACCGGGCTGACCTTCGGCACGATCTCCGCCTTGTTCGGCCTGCAAAACCAGATCATTGACCAGCGGCAGTATTCGGTGCTGGTCACGGTCGTCATCCTGAGCGCGTTCGTACCGACGCTCATCGCGCAGAAATTCTGCGAGCCGTCGCGGCGAACGATGGAGGCCTGGGGGCGGCTCTACCGGCGCAAGACCAATGGCAAAGCGCTGGTGCAACCGGTTCCAACGAAAGGCTGATTATGTTCAAGAAGATTCTTGTCGGCTACGACGGCTCGAAAAGCGGCCAGGCGGCGTTGCAGCAGGCGGCGGCCCTCGCCCAGCAAGCCGGTGCGGAACTCACCGCGCTTTGGGTGCGTGAACCGCTGCCGCGTTACACCGATTTGCCCGGCGAGCCGGAAGAGGCATCGGAGGCGGCGGACGAATACTTCGCGCAACGCCAAAAGGAAGTCGCCGCCGTGGCCACGCAACACGGTTTGAACATCCAATGCCACTTTGGTCGCGGCCATCCGGCCAAGAGCATCGTCAAGTTTGCCGACGAAGGCGGCTACGACCTCATCGTCGTCGGTCACAGCGATCATTCCGAGCTTTGGGGACGCCTGCTCGGCGACACCGCCGACCGCATCGGCGACCACGCGCGCTGCAGTGTTCTCATCGTGAAGCGTTGAATGGAGCGCCCGTTCACTGGAATCTCCGCGAAACCATCCCAGTAAAGGAACCACCATGAGTAAAATCGAAACCATCACCGCCCTGGAAATTCTCGACTCGCGCGGCAACCCGACCGTCATGGTCAGCGTCGCGCTCGACAACGGCGTCACGGCAACGGCCTGCGTGCCCTCCGGCGCGTCCACCGGCCTCCGTGAGGCCGTGGAACTGCGCGACGGCGACACCCAGCGCTACGGCGGCAAAGGCGTGCTCAAAGCCGTCGCGAACGTGAACAAAATCATCGCGCCGAAACTCAAGGGTCAATCGCCGCACGCGCAACGGGAGATGGACGACCGGGTGCGCGAACTCGATGGCACAGAGACCAAATCGAAGCTCGGCGCGAACGCCATCCTGGGCGTCTCGATGGCCGTCTGCCGGGCGGCGGCGCTCGACGCGGGCCTGCCGCTCTACGCCTACATCCGCAAGCTGCAGGGCGGTAAAACGAACGCACCTTACGTCTTGCCCGCGCCGATGATGAACGTGTTGAACGGCGGCGCGCACGCCACGAACAACGTGGATTTCCAGGAGTTCATGCTGTTCCCCATCGGCGCCCCGAGTTTCACGGAAGCGCTGCGTTATGGCGCGGAGACGTTCCACACGCTCAAGAAGCTGCTGCAAAAACGCGGACTCGTGACCTCGGTGGGCGACGAAGGCGGCTTCGCGCCCAACCTCAAGACCAACGCCGAAGCCGTGGACGTGATTGTGGAAGCCATCACCGCCGCGGGCTACCAACCCGGCAAGGACATCGCCCTCGCGCTCGACCCGGCGGCGAGCGAGTTCTACGACGACGACGGCTACGTTTTCAAAAAATCCGACCAATCGCGCAAGACACCGGAACAGATGGTGAAGCTCTATGCCGAGTGGGTGAAGAAATACCCCGTCGTCTCGCTCGAGGACGGGATGGGCGAGGAAGACCGCGACGGCTGGAAGACGTTGACCGCCGCGCTCGGCAAAAAGCTGCAGCTCGTCGGCGACGACAACTTCGTCACGAACCCGAAAATCTTCGCCGACGGCATCCGCGACGGCATCGCCAACGCGATTCTCGTCAAGCTCAACCAAATCGGCACGGTTTCCGAGACGCTCGAAACGGTAGCGATGGCGCAGAAGGCCGGCTACGGCGCGGTCATTTCGCACCGCTCCGGCGAGACGGAAGACGCCTTCATCGCGGACTTCGCGGTCGGCACGGGCGCCGGCCAAATCAAGACCGGCTCGCTTTGCCGCTCCGAGCGCATCGCCAAATACAATCGCCTCCTGGCGATCGAGAAGGAGTTGGGCCAGCGGGCACGCTACGGTGGCGTGGCGTTCGGACGGGGCCGAAAATGACGGCGGCGCTTCCTTTCGTGGGCCGGAGAAAGGAAGTCGCGCGGCTGGCAGACCTGCACGCGCGGCGCAAGCACGTCTTGATTCTCGGCCCGGCGGGCGTCGGCAAATCGGCGCTGATCCGTCATGCGGCCGGCTTTTTGCCGCTGTTGGTTTGTCCGGAATCGGCTCGGTTCAGCGACCTGTGCGCTTCGCTGGAAGGCCAGTTCGGGCTGGACCGGGCTGACCGGCGGCTGGCGGAGCGCAAGCAGCGACTGCGGCTCGCGGTAGCCGAAGCCGGCAAGACAGTGGCGCTCGACGGTGTCGCGTGGACGAGTCCCAAGTTGAGCGCGTTCCTCGAAAGCTTGAGCGAGCGCGTGCCGGTGTGGGTGGCGACGCGCTCCGCGCACCCGTGGGACATCGGGCATTGCTGGCCCCTGCTGGTCCGCTTCGAGCGCGTGGAACTCTCTCCGTTCCACCCAGCCGACAGCCGCGCGCTGGTGGAAGCAGCGGTGCGCTCGGGACGGGTTTCTGCCGCGGCGCTGGAGGCCGTCGAACGACTGCATCGTCTGTCCGCGGGCCTGCCGCGCGTGTTGTGCGAATTGCTCGACGGCCTGGCGACGGGGCGCTACGACCCGCGCCGTGCGTTTGACCTGAAGCTGCTGGACCTGGACCGGCGCATCCAGGAGGCGGGCGCCGGTCCAACGGAGAATCGCGCGTGAACGCCAACCACCAGCGCCACCTGCTCGTTACCTTCCGGCACATCGACAACCTGCTCTCGGAAGCCGAGCACACGCTGGCGGACGCCGGTTCCGCCTCCCCCTTCGCCGAACACGCGCAGGACTCGACGCCGGTCCAGCGCAAGGTGATTCACGATTACATCCAGCGCGTGCGCGCAGCGCTGGCCCGCGCCCTGGCGGACTTGGGGTTGCCCCGGCCCGCGCCGGTGTGTGGCGCGCTCTGGGCCGCGCGCGGACACGTCACCTTCGCGACCATTGCAGTGGCGGAAATGGAGCCCCAACGGCTGCGCGGCTACGGCGAACTTTCTGACGCGGACATCCCGGCCATTGACCGAATCGTGGCGGAGCTGAACGCCGCCCTCGACCGGCTGGCGGCGTACCTGGATCAAGGGCCCGATGCCGACCTGCCGGCGCGTCTGGAGAAACTGGAACAAACGCGGGACGAGCTGCCGTTGTTGCGCAAATTGGAGCGGGTCATCACGGCGCACGGACTGGTCGAGTTTCGCGGCGCGCTGACGGGGCTGCTGGACCGGCTGGAGAATGGCGCCTTCGAAATCGGCGTTTTCGGGCGGGTCAGTTCCGGCAAGTCGTCGCTCCTGAATCATCTTTTGGGCGAGACGGTTTTGCCGGTGGGGGTCACGCCCGTCACGGCTATTCCCACCCGTATTCGGTTCGGCGCCGCCCCGCGCGCGATCATCGAGTTTGCGGAAGACCAGGCGGCCGAGGTGGACCTGTCGCGGCTGGCGGAATTTTCGACCGAGCAACAAAACCCCGGCAACGCGAAGCACGTCGCGCGTATCACCGCCGAAGTGCCGGCGCCGCGGCTGCGCGAAGGCGTCATCTTTGTGGATACGCCAGGGCTGGGATCGCTGGCCACCCGCGGCGCCGAGGAAACCGTCGCTTACCTGCCCCGCTGCGACTTGGGTCTGGTGCTCGTGGACGGGGCCGCCACGTTGACGCACGAGGATCTGACCGTGGTGCAGGCACTCTACCAGGCCGGCGCGCGGGCGATGGTGCTGGCGAGCAAGGCCGATTTGCTCGAGCTGGGCGACCGGGAACGAACCCTAGCCTACATCGAGCACCAACTGGCCGGCCAACTCGGCGTCAAGCTGGCAGCGCATCCGGTCAGTGTTTTGGGAGCGGACGCGACGCTGTGCGACCGGTGGTTCGAAGGCGAATTGCGACCGTTGTTGGAAACGCACCGCGAGCAGGCCGCCGCCTCGCTCAAACGCAAAGTCGGCGGGCTGCGCGAGGCGGTGGTGCGGACGCTCGAAGCCCGCCTGCAAAGCCCCGGCGCGGCGCCCGCCTTCCGCGCCCGCGCTGCGGAAGCCGCCGCCGGGTTGCGCCAGGCCGAGGCGTTGCTGGGAGCGTCGGAACGCGACCTCGGCGATCTGATCGAAAGAGTGCCCTTCCTGGGAATGACCTCGATCGAAACCGCTGCCGACGCGCTAGCCGGTACGTGGCAACAGCACCGTACCGCCTCCGCTGAATCAGGCGCCGAATGCGCCGCGGCGCTCAGCCGGGCGCTGGGCGAATGCACCGCCGGCGTGGTGGCGCGGCTGGAAGCGCTCCGCCGGCAACTGGAAGCGCCCCTGGCCGCGGCGCGCGAGGCGATCGGGGCTGGCGGCGGCGAACCGTTGCCCGGGCCTGCCGGCTTGCCGGGGCTCGATCTGGCCGTCGTGACGGCGAAGCTGGACGTTCGGCCGCCGCGTTTCCTGCTCCGGCCCGGTCTATCCCGGCTGCGGCGTTCGCTGCGCGCCCAACTCCAGCGCCAACTCAGCGAGTCGTTGCCGGACCTGCTCCTCGACTACCGGCGCCGTCTGCGTGCGTGGCTGCACGAGACCTTGATCGGACTGCGCTTCGCTTTTCACGCCCAAGCCGGCCCGCTGCGGGCACAGTTGGAGGCGCGCGCGACGGTCGCGGCCTCGGAAACCGCGCCCACAAGTCTCCAAGCCGATTGGCAGACACTCCAGCAATGGCCGCAGTAACTCCCAAGGAACCCGGCGCAAGCCTTCCACTGCTCCCTCTGACCTATGGTTGAGATGAATGGCATTCTGGATCGCATCGGCAGCCTGGCCGACGAATTGAAGCTGGCCAACCTCCGGCCGCAGCTTGGCGCTTGCCGTCAGCAACTCAGCGGCAGCGAGAACATCGACGTGGCCGTGTTGGGCCGGTTCAAGGCGGGCAAGAGTTCGTTCCTCAACCACCTGACCGGGCGGGCCGTGTTGCCGATCGGCGTGGTGCCGCTGACCGCGGTCATCACGCGGTTGCGTTACGGTCCCGTCGAGCGGGCAAAAGTCCATTTCCTCGACGGCGCGCGCAAAACGATTTCGCTGGACGACATCGGCCGCTTCGTCGGCGAGAACCAGAACCCCAACAACGAGAAACAGGTCGCCGGGGTGGACGTGGAGTTGCCGGCGCTCCAGCCGCTCGCGCCGCTGCAATTCGTGGACACGCCGGGTCTGGACAGCGCGCTGGCGCACAACACCGAAGCCGCGTTGGGCTGGCTGCCGCACGTGGGCGCGGCGTTGGTGGCGATGAGCGCTGACGCGCCGCTGTCCGAACGCGACCTGGCGCTCCTGGAAGAACTGCGCCGCCACACGCCCAAGATCGGGCTGCTGCTGACCAAGGCCGATCTGCTCACCGAGCCGCAACGGGCCGAAGTGTTAAGTTTCGTCCGGCAACAATTGCGCCGGAAATGGAACGAAGAGCTGCCCGTCTTCTTCTATTCCATCCAACCGGCGTTCGCCGCGCTGAAGACGGCGCTGGATGCAAACCTGCTCAGCCCTCTGCGGCGCGATCGATCCCAAGCCGCCGAAGAAATCACGCGGCACAAGCTCGGCTCGCTGGTGACTCAGACGCTCGGCTATCTGCGCCTCGCCCTGGCCGCCGCCACGCAGGCCGAGTCGTCGCGGCAGGCTTTGCGCGAGAAGCTGGGCGAGGAGCGCGGCCAATTCGATTTGCTCCGGGCCGAGTTGAACGTGCTTGCGCGCGAAGGGTCCGCCCAGGCGCTGGACGGGTATCTGGCGCAATTGCAGCCCACGCAAGCCGCGTTGCAGGCCCACCTCACCCAACAGCTCCGCGAACAATTCCCCCGCTGGAAACTGCGCCTGCCCCCCTTGCTGGTCGCCTGGCGGCAGTCGTTGCAGGCGTTTCTCCAACACGAATTGACCGAGGTTTCGCGCAGCCGCCAAGCCCTGTTCGGCGCGCCGCTGCGCCAGGCCCGCGCCCACCTGACCCGCACCCTGCGCGCTTTTCACGACCGGCTGGCCGAGCACGTGAAGTCCGCGCTGGGCGTGACGCTGACCCCGCCCGAATTTGTCTTCGACGTGCGGGAACCGACCGCCCCGCCCGTGGACGTGGCATTCGCGTTCGACGCGGCCTTCACCACGATGGGCTGGCTGATTCCGCTGACGCTGCTCCGCCGGCCGATCGAGCGCGTGCTGTTGCGCAAGGCGCGCTACGAGGTGGAGAAGAACCTCTCGCGCCTGGCGGCCGGCTGGCGGGATCGTGTGGTCCCAATCATTGAGGCGCTGACCCGCGACGCGGAAAAGCAGGCGTCGGACGAACTGACCGCGCTCGCACAAACGCTGGCGCAAACCGCCTCCCAGGCTCCGGAATTGAGACGCGCGATCGAAGAACTGGAGCAATTCCCAAAAAAACTACGGCCGGAGCGGCGCTCGGGCGACGCCAGGGAAGCCGATGCCTAGCCGACCGAAAATAGGGGCCTGTGTCCGGTGCGGTCGGCCCCCGTCACGGCGGCGTTTGACAACCCGGCCCTGGCCGGGTTAACTGCCGGTCGCCTAACTTAGAAATTTCGAAATATCGAAACTAACATGCGCGCAACGGACGACCGGATTTTTCACCTCCATGCGGAGGTCTGCAAGAGCATGGCCAATCCGACCCGGCTGAAAATCCTGGCCGCTCTCCAAGGCGGCGAGCAGTCGGTCGAAGCGTTGGCGCGGGCGCTGCAGGTGCCGAAGGCCAACCTCTCGCAGCACCTCGCCGTGCTGCGCCACCGCGGCATCGTCAGTACCCGACGCGAAGGTTTGAACGTGTTCTACCGCTGCGGCAACGCGAAGATGCTCCAGGCGTGCGAACTGTTGCGGCAGGTGCTGCTGGAGCAGCTTGCCGAGGGACACGCGTTGATGAAGGCCGCCAACCGGTAATCGGAAACGGACGCGATGCCCTCAGAAATTCCATTGCGGCAAAACAAGCATTACTCGACGGCGTCAGTCTTTTCGCCCGCAAACTTGTTGCGCGAGGCCCGCCGCCAGAAGGGTCTCGCTCCGGGAAGGGTGCCCGCCGTTTGTGTGTTGGACCCGGACGGGGACATTTTGGCTTACCTGATCCGCCGGAAATGGGCAAAACCCGATCCGTTCTGGGCCTGCTACCACACGACGCTTTATCGGTTTCCCCTTCCGGGCATTCGCTTGGGCATCATTGCCTGCGCCGTGGGCGGTCCGTTTGCGGTGCTCCTGGCGGAGCAACTTTTCGTTTCCGGCTGCCGCTTGTTGATCGAGATCACCTCGGCGGGGCAGATTCTCCCGGTTCGCACGCCGCCCTACTTCGTGCTCATCGAACGGGCGCTCCGGGACGAGGGAACCAGTCATCACTACCTGCCGCCGGCCCGCTACGCGCGACTCGATCCGGGCCTCGGCGCGAAGCTGCGCCGCGGCTTGCAGGGCTTCGCGCCCGCCGTGGAGCGCGGCGCGAGTTGGACCACCGATGCCCCGTATCGCGAAACGGCGGAGGCGATCGAAGCCGCCCGGGCCGAAGGCATCCTGGCCGTCGAGATGGAGGCGGCCTCGCTCTACGCCTTTGCGCAGGCGCGGCGAAAGCCGGTGGTCTGCTTCGCGCACGTCACCAACCAAATGGCCCGCGTCGAGGGCGATTTTGAGAAGGGCGAGGCCGATGGCAGTGTTCAGTCGCTGCGGCTCATCGCAGCAGTCGCGCGGTGTTTGCGGCCGTCGTCGAAGCGCCGAAGCGGACCAGCCGCCAAGAGCGTTTCGTCGGCCCGCAAGAAACTTTCGCAAACAAACAGAAAATCGTATCCATGAAACTTGGCATTATCCTCTCACAAACCGATCCGGAAACCGTGTTCAACGCGCTGCGGCTGGCCAACTACGGTCTCAAACAGGGTGACACGGTGAAGATCTTCCTCGTCGGCAAAGGCGTGGAACTGGACCAAATCAACGACCCGAAGTTCAACGTCCGCGAGCAGGCGCAAGCCATGCTGGACGCCGGCGGGCAATTCCTGGCCTGCGGCACCTGCCTGAAATTGCGCCAGTCGGGCGGGTCGGAAATTTGTCCACTCTCGACGCTCAAAGACTTCTACGAGGTCGTGCGCGACTCCGACCGCCTGGTGACCTTCTGAGGCCATGCCTGCAACCCCAACCAAGATTGTCATCATCGGTGGCTCGTTCGGCGGCGTGAACGCAGCCTATGCGCTGCGACGCAAGCTGGGGCGCGACGCCGAGATCATCGTCGTCAGCAAAGACCCGGCGTTCACGTTCATGCCGTCGCTGCCGTGGGCCATCATGGGCTGGCGCGATCCAGCGCGGCTGCAGATTCCGCTGGCCGAACCTCTGGCGCGGCGCGGCGTCCGCTTTGTGAACGCCGAAGTCAAGGATCTCGACCCGGCTAAATCAGTGGTCCGAACTGCGGGTGAGCGGTTCCCTTTTGACGTGCTGGTGATCGCGTCGGGCGCGGAACTGGATTACGCGGCGGTGCCAGGGCTTGGCCCGGCGGGCGGGCACACGCACTCGACTTTCACCGTGGGAGAAGCCGCGCAGGCCCGCGACGGGCTGGCACGGGCGCTGGCGGCGGAGCGCGGGAGCATCGTCATCGGCGCCGCGCCGGGCGCCAGTTGCATCGGCCCGGCTTACGAGATCGTGTTGATGATCGACACCGTGCTGCGGCGGGCCAAGCGACGGCACCGCTTCCGCCTGGGCTTCGTCACGCCCGAGCCCTTCCTCGGACATTTCGGCATGGGCGGCGTCGGCCGGTCCGCGCGGCTGATTCAGGACGAATTCGCCGAGCGCGACATCGAGACGGTCATCAACGCCAAGATCGTCGAGGCGCGTGCCGACCGGTTGCTGCTGGCGGACGGCGCCGAGTGGCCGTTCGATTTCTCGCTGGTGATTCCGGCGTTTCTGGGTGCGCCGTTTGTGCGAGCGGTGGACGGCTTGGCCAACCCGAAAGGATTCATCCCGGTGACGCCGCACCTGCGCAGCGCGAAGTTCGAGAATAGCTATGCCGTCGGCGTCGCCCTGGCGATTGCGCCGGTGGGACCGACGCCCGTGCCCGTGGCCGTGCCCAAAACCGGACACCTGACCGAACTGATGGCCCACGCCGCGGCGCACAATATCTCCGCCGACTTGCGCGGCGGCCCGAAGGTGGATGGACTGACCCAGCCCGTGACCTGCATCGCCGACGCGGGCGACACGGCGTATTACTTCTCGGCGGACCCATTCCTGCCGCCGCGCAACAAAGTGGTGCAGAAGAAAGGCAAGTGGGCGCACTACGCCAAAGTCGCCTTCGAGAAATACTACCTGGCGCGAATTCGCCACGATTGGCCATCGCTCCACTTCGGCTGGTGATGGACCGGGTTTGTCATCATGAAACTGCGCGAAAGACTCGTCACCTTCTCAGTTGACTATCCGAAGACGGTGCTGGCCGCGGCGCTGGCGCTGACCGTTTTCTTCGCCGCGCAGTTTCCCAAGGCGCGCATTGACACCGACCCGAAGCACATGCTGCCCGACACGTCGCCGGTGCGGGTGTATAACGACCAGGTCGAGCGGCAGTTCAGCCTGCACCCGGACGTGATTGTGCTCGGCATCGTCAACGAGAGCGGCCTGCTGAATCCCGAGTCGCTGCGGCGCGTGGCGGACATCACCGACAAAATCCTGGCGCTGCCGGGCGTCATCACGCGCGACGTGCTCGGGTTGCGCACCGTGGATGACGTGACGGTGAACGGCGACCAACTGGGCGTGCGCCCGTTGCTGGCGGACGTGCCGACGAACGCGGTCGAAGTGGCGGCGTTGCGCAAGGCGCTCTTTGAAAACCCGCTGCTCGTGGGGCGATTCATTTCGGCGGACGCGACCACCACGGCCATTTACGTCCCGATTGATCCGACGGCCAACGGAAAGGAAATCGCCGACCAGATTCGCCGCATCGTCGCGGGCCACCGCGGGCCGGAGCGGTTCTACGTGGCGGGCGATCCGGTGGCGCGGGACACGTTCGGCGCGCAGATGTTCCGGCAGATGGGCGTCTTCTCGCCCGTCGCGGGGATGGTGATGTGCGTGGTGCTCTGGCTGATGTTCCGCAGCGGAGCGCTGGTCGCGGCGAACATGGGTGTCGCGATGCTCAGCGTCGTGTGGGCGATGGGCGCGTTGATCGCCTGCGGCTATCCCGTGCATATCATGAGTTCGATGATCCCGGTGTTCCTCATGGCCATCAGCACGGACACGGTTCACATCTTCAATGAGTTTTATTTCCGTTTCGGCGAACTGCGCGACAAACGCGCGGCCGTGCTGGAAACGATGCGCGTGGTCGGCCCGCCGGTGGTGTTGTCAGACTTGACGACGGCGGCGGCGTTCGCCTCGCTGGCGACCGGGCCAATCGTGCCGGTGAAAGTGTTCGGCATCTTCGTGGCCGTGGGCACGCTGGGGATTTTGCTGATGAGCTTCACGGTCGTGCCGGCGGTCTTGATGCTGATGAGCGAACGGCGCGCGCTGGCGATGGCGGAGCGGCAGCGGCCGAGCCAGGCCGGCGCTTCTGGCTGGCTCGCCGTGCTGGGCCGGTGGGGCGTCGCGCGCAGTAAAGTGGTGTTGCTGGCCGGGCTTTGTTTGTTGGCGCTTGCGGCTTTTGGCATGAGCCAGATTCGGGTCAACAACAACATGGTCGCGTGGTTTCGCGCCCGCAGCGAGATTCGACAGGCCGACCGCATCCTGAATGAAAAATTCGGCGGCACAGCCACGGGCTATCTGGTGCTGCGCGGACCGACCGCCGATTTCATCAAACAGCCGGCAACATTGCACTGGATTGAGGGCTTGCAGCGCGAGGTGGAAAAAGAACCGCTGGTCGGCAAGACCGTTTCCGTGGCCGACGTGGTCAAACGGATCAACCGCGTGTTGCACGGCGACGAGGCGCGGTTCGAGACCATCCCCGATTCCGCCGAGGTGATCGCGCAGCAGTTGTTTGTCTTCACGATGGCCGTCAAACCGCGCGACCTCGACAACCTCGTGGACTACCCGTTTCAGTCCGCCAACGTCATCCTGCAACTGAAAAGCTGGGACGCCGACGTGCTGCGGCGCGTGCTGGCGCGGGCGGACGCGTTCGCGCGGGCGCATCCCCTGCCGGGCGCGGAAGTCAAGCCGGCGGGCATCGCCTACTTCAACCTCGTTTGGAACAACGAAGTGCTGTGGGGAATGTTGACCGGATTCATCTCGTCGTTGGTGCTGGTGCTGGTGCTGCTGGTGATCGAGTATCGCTCGCTGCGCTGGGGCATCATCAGCTTTGTCCCGTTGCTGTTCACGGTCGCGCTCATCTACGGCGCGGTCGGGCTGATCGGCAAAGACTTCGACATGCCGATCTCGGTGTTGAGCACCTTGTCGCTCGGCATGGCGATTGATTTCGCGATTCACTTCGTCAGCCGATTTCGTCAACGGCTGGCGGACACAGGTTTCAACGCGACAGCGGGCCTGCCTGCCGCGACTGTGGCGCAGGCGGGCGGGGCGAATCCATCAGCGCTGGCCGACGCGCTCTTGTGGACGGTGGCCCGGCCCGGCCGGGGCGTCATGCGCAACGCGTTTCTGTTTGCCTCGGGTTTTTTTGTGATGCTGTTCGCGAGCCTCACGCCTTACATCACGGTGGGCGCGTTCATGGCGGCGATGATGATCCTCAGCGCGGTGGCCACGCTGCTGTATTTGCCGGCGTTGATTGTGGTCTTTGGCCGCTGGCTGCCGCTCACGCCCAAACGCAAGCCGGAGAAACAACCGACAAGCTGAAACGACAACCGTCTTAAACATATGAACACGCAATCATTCGTCACTGTGACGCCCAACGTGGCCGCAAAGGCTGCGGCCTTGTGGCTGGGTCTCACCGCAGTCCTGCCGGCGGCGCTAGCCTATCCGCCTGCCGTCGGCATACTCAGCAATCAAAAGAACTGCCTGCAATGCCACGCCAACAACGGCCCGTGGAAGGACGACGCGCGCACCATCATTGACATCCTCGACAAAGACACGCTGAAATCGCTCAAACAAGCCGACGGCAGCTTCCTCATCGAAACGAAACGCGGCGCGACCCGCACGCTGTTCACCGTCATTGGGCGGGCCAAGGGCGACACCGCGGAAGCGCCTTACCGCAACGCGTGGCTTTACCTTGATCCGAAAATCATCGGCAGCGCATCGCTCTCGAAATTCGCGCCCGGTTGGGACGTGAACCTGCCCATGTCCTGCCGCATCGTGGGCGACACGCTCGACGGCTACGCAGGCGCGACGCTGACGGTCCTGCCCATGACCATTCGCCCGACCGACGCTGCCCGGGACGCGGAACTGGAGTTGCAGGTGATGCTGACCAAAGGCGAGTCGGTCAAAGGCAAGCCGAAGGAAGGGATGATTGGCAGCTACTTTGAGCGCAAGGTGAAGCTGAAGGTGACGGATTAGCGCCCGCCCGATACGATCCGAACAACCATCGGCGGTGGCGCGTCAGACCAGCAGTGCAATATGCAATCGCGCTATCAGCCCAAGAAGAAGCCCATGAAGAACGCCTCTGACCGCAACGCGAACCGGCCTCTCCTGCCGGCGCTTGGGGCTGGCCCAATCCTGAGCCGGGTCTGGCAGGCGCTTCTTGTCCTCCCCTTGATGGTCGCTGCCACGCCACACGTGTCGAGCAACACGGCCCCCCTGCGCTTGCTTCCCGACGACCCGCATTACTTCCAAAGCCCAGCGGGCCAGCCGCTGCTCCTCATCGGCGACTACACCTGGGGCGTGTTCTCAGACACGGACTACGACTACAAGGCGATGTTCGACACCCTCCAGGCGCACGGACTGAACTTCGCCCGCGTCTGGCTCTGGTGGGGCTGCGAGCAGTTCCCGCCCCCAGGCGACAGCCGGCACCTCGAACCGTTCCTTCGGCCCGGACCCGGCCAAGCCCACGATGGCCGGCCGAAATACGACCTCACGCAGTTCAACCCGGCGTTCTTTGAGCGACTGCGCGACTTCTGCGCCGCGGCGCGCGAGCGCGGCATCTTCCTCCAGCTCGTCACCATGGACGCCTGGATGCTCAAGCACCCGCACCTCTGGCAGCTCCACGCCTTTCACCGCGACAACAACGTCAACGGCGCGGACGGCGACCCGCGCCAGACCGGCACCGGCACTGACAGCCGGAAGGGCTTTTGTTCGCTGGGCAATCCCAAGGCGCTCGAATTCCAAAAGGCCTATCTCCGCAAGCTGGTGGACACGCTGAATGACTTCGACAACGTCCTCATCGAAATCGCCAACGAGAACTTTTACAGCCAACCTTGGGAATTGCGGCTGTGCGAGTTCGTCCACGACTGCGAGAAGAGCAAGCCCAACCGGCACTTGGTCATGCCCATGGACCTCCTCAGCCACATCGACGTGGTGCAGACCTGGGATGTGCGCCGCGTCCACGCCGCGCTGTTGGAAAAACGTCGTCTGCGCCAGCCGCTCCTCTTCGACACGGACTGGACCATCACGCAAAACGACGACGAAGTCCGCAAGGCGGCATGGACAGCGGTGCTCAGCGGCGGGCACTTCAACTACATGGACGACAGCTTTCAGACCGACGGCGAGCATCACGGCGATGTCCGCGGCACGCGACGGGCGGTCTTGCACCGGCAAATCGGCCATCTCGCCGCGTTCGTGCGGCAGATGCGGTTTTGGGAAATGCAGCCCGACGATGGCTTGGTCACGCGGGGGACGGCGTTTGCTCTCGGTTCGACGAATCAACTCGCGGCCTATCTGCCCGTCGGCGGCCGCGTCACGCTCGATCTCTCCGCGCTGACCGGCCAACTCGAAGCGCGCTGGTTTGAGCCGCGAGGGGGCCGGTGGCATGACACGTTTTCTCTGGCTGGCGGACGCGCGGCAGACTGCGCCGCGCCGAGCGCGGACGCGGATTGGGCCCTGCTGGTCCGGTGCGCCACCAACTCTCCGACGCCGTTGGCGCCGGCGCCCGTGCGGGCCACAGTAATGTCGCCGAGTTCCGTTCAGGTGGTCTGGCCGGTGGTCGCGGGCGCTGCCGGCTACAAGGTCTTTCGCGATGGCACCGAAGTGGCCGAGACCGTCCTGCCGGGTTACACCGACTTCGGACTGACCCTGGCCACCCGCTACGCTTACGCCGTGGCCGCCTTCGACCTGCACCGAAAAGTTTCGCCGCAATCCCTCCCGCCGGTTCACGTCACCACGCCGGCGCGACCGGCTTTGTGTCAGGTGGACCTGGGAACCGCGACTTTGGGCGAACGCATCGCGCACGTGATGAACCCGGACGGTGACACGCGGGCCGGGCAAGCCGGGGGCCGAGACTGCCGGGAACCGGCGCGCGCAGACGACCACTACTTCTACTTCGCCATCGAGGACAGCTATCTGTTCAACGAGGTGGGTCTCACCTGCCGGCTGGAGGTCAGCTATTTTGACGAGGCCGGCTTCATCGAGCCGCAGTTTGACTCGGCCAGCGCTGCCTACACGTCCGCCCGGCGCATCGCCCTCCGTCACTCCGGGGAATGGAAAACGGATACGTGGACGCTCACGAACTGTCGCTTCGCCAACCGGCAAAACGCCGGCGCCGACTTCCGGCTTTTCGTGGGGACGAATCGAGTCAGGATTGCCAGTGTGAAGCTCTCGCCCGTGGCAGAGCCTGCCGGTGTGTTTGGCGTCCACCCGCTATTCCCGAAGCAATTCGTTTATGGCCGCCAGCCCTTTTTCTTCGTCGGCAAGAGCGCCTTCGCCCTCGTTGACGCGGACTGGAAGGCCTTCATTGACGAAGCCCACAAGGACGGATTCACTGTGCTGCGCGTTTGGCTCGGCTGCCCGGCGCTAACCAAGAAGCATGGCCGTGATCACTTCCAGCGGAATCAGGCGGCCGGGGACGTGTGGCCGTTCGGGGGCACGCCTGAGCAGCCGGACTTCGCGCGCTTCAACGAGGATTACTTCCACCGCCTCGACGCGCTCCTGGCCTACATGGAGACCAAGGGCATGGTCGCCGAACTGACGTTGTTCACCGGCGGCGATTTCTGGCCGGGCGGGCCGCTCGCGTGGGACGAAGTCAAACAGCGTTACGTCCAGTTCGTCCTCGACCGCTACCGCGACCAGCCCAACCTCTACTACGAAATCGCCAACGAATACTACAGCGCCGAGCAACAAGCCTTCGTCCTGAAGGTCGGTGACTTCATCTGGGAGCGGGACAAGGCGCACTTGGTGACCGCCTCGGCGGGCAACTTGCCGCGCTTCATCGACCAGCCGTGGTATCGGCTGCACAACTTTCATCCCTCGCGCGGACGCAACTGGTGGACACGCGTCTATGACGAAGTGCTGCTGCCGGCTCGCCAGGCCCGGCTGCCGGTCGTGAACGACGAACCGATGGGCAGCCGCGCCGCTGACGACAAGGAGGAAGGCTACCCTGGACGCGACGTTGACGCGGCGCACCATCGCATGAACTTCTGGATCACGGCGCTTGGCGGCGGCCACGTCACCTTCCACAGTCACAAAGGGATTAACGCGCTGGCGGGATCCAGTCCCGGGCAGGAGTTCGTGAGGCCGCTGCGGGAGTTCTTTGCGCAGACGCAGTTCTGGGAGTTGAAACCCGCGCCGGAGCGGGTCGAGGGCGGAACCGCCTGCGTCGCGGCGTCGGCGAGCGAACTGGTGGCGTATCTGCCCGCCGGTCGCCGCGTCACGCTTGACTGGCGCGCTCCTGGCAGTCCGCTCACGGCCCGGTGGTTTAATCCGCGTGAAGGCAAGTTTGGTTCACCCTTCGCCGTCCAAGGCCTTGGCCAGACGGCGTTCCAGGCTCCAGACGAGAAGGACTGGGCCTTGCTGTTGCAAAAATCCAAAGCAGAAACAGAATGAAAATCGCAACCACTTTATACCTCTTGATGCCATTCATGGCGCCACTCCTTTCTGCCCAAACCCCCTCCGCCGACGAAATCGCGGAGAAATCCCAGCAAGCCTTCCACTACGCCGGCCAGGACATGTCCGCCCGGGTGGTGATGACGCTGGTCAGCAGGAGCGGCGACCAGCGCGTCCGCGACATGACCATGCTCCGCCGCAACGGTAACGCAGGCCGGCAGAAATACCTCCTCTATTTCCACAGCCCCGCCGACGTGCGCGGCACGGCCTTCCTGGTCAGCAAAGAGCCGGGACGCGATGCCGACCGCTGGCTGTTCATCCCGGCGCTCAACCTCGTGCAGCGCATCGCCGCGCGCGACGCCGAATCGAGCTTCGTCGGCTCGGACTTCAGTTACGAGGACATCTCGGGCCGAGCGCTGGCGGCGGACACGCGCAAACTGCTGCGGGAAGAATCGCTCGACCTGCCTGCCGGGCAGGCGGGCGGCAAACCCTGCTATGTCATCGAGAGCGTTCCCAAGAGCCGCGCCAGTTTCACCCGCAAAGTAGCGTGGATTGACAAGGCCAGCTTTCTGCCGCTCAAAGAGGAATACTACGACGCGCAGAAGCAGTTGTTCAAAGTTTTCACCGCCGATGAAGTGCGCGAGGCGGACGGCCTTCCCACCGTGACGAAGCGCACGATGAAGAACGTCAAGAGCGGCCATCGCACCGAGGTTGTGTTCCGGCAGGTCAAATACAACGTCGGGCTGGCGGAAGACGTGTTCACCGAACGCTCGTTGCGCCGCCCGCCCACGCAATGGATTTCAGGAGAATAGTGTGCTGTCTCCTAACTATTACTCGACGTGGCGCATAGGGCCGACCCTCTCGGTGGTTTGACTCTGTCTGAGGCATAGCTCGCCTCCTTGCGTCCGCCGGCTTTTGGCGGGTGGCCGCGCGTCTTGGCCACGCAAACGCCAGTGTTCACAGCCGAGCCCGACCAGGCGGGCGAAGTTGCCCTGTTGACGACGCCGCTCCCACTTGCAAAGGTAGCGCCATGCTTGACGGGTCCCGAAAACCAAGATCCGCAGCCGCGTCGAGTACCGCGCGCGAAAAGCGAATTTTTGTCATTCGGTATCGGTTAACCTGCGGGCTGGTTGGCGATTGCGATGGTTTATGAAACTGGGCCAGCCAAGCGACGGTTGCCCGCTGGCAGGCGCCCGAGACTTTACCACGACGCACTGGAGCGTGGTGCTCGCGGCTGTCCCCGGCGATTCGCCACAAGCCACCGCCGCGTTGGAGCAGTTGTGCCGCACTTACTGGTACCCGCTCTATGCCTGCGTCCGCCGGCGCGGGCACAGCCCCGAAGACGCGCAAGACTTGACCCAGGAATTCGTCGCGCGCCTGGTCTCGACGCACGCCCTGGGCGCCGTTCACCCGGCGAAAGGTCGGTTTCGTTCGTTCTTGCTGGCCTCGCTCAATCACTTCCTGGCCAATGAATGGGACAAGGCCCGCACGCTGAAACGCGGCGCCGGCCAGCCGGCCATTTCCCTGGACGATGCCGAGACGCGCTACCGGGTCGAACCGAGCGAGCACCTGGCGCCCGACCGCCTCTTCGAGCGCCAATGGGCCTTGGCGCTGCTGGCCCAAGTCACGGCGCGCCTGCGCGAGGACTATCAGGCCGCCGGCAAGGGGCCGCTGTTCGACGCGCTACAGATCTACCTGACGGGTGAGCAGGGGCTGCCGCCCTACCGGGAGACGGCCGAACAACTGGGCTTGAGCCTCGATGCGGTCAAGAAGGCGGTCGAGCGTCTGCGGCGGCGCTACGGGGAGTGGCTGCGGGAAGAGATCGCCCACACGGTCACCAACCCGGTCGAAGTGGACGACGAGCTCCGCCACCTGCGGGCCGCGCTCAGCTCGGGATAGAGCCTGTCACCTTTGCCAGGAAATGCTTCTGTAATGACTGACTGCGAATGCCGAATGCTGAAGATGCGAAACCGGAAGCAATGTCCAGAGAAGAACAAGGCTGTAGCGGCGTCTCGTGAGCGCCGCTGACTTCGCCCCTGCAGAGTGCGGCGTTCTCACGAAGCGCCGCTACAACGTATTGAACTGTTCGGACTAAGCCGTATCTATGCAACAGGAAATGGGGACCGCGCCCGCCCCGGGCGCTGCCAACCGGCGCCCTTGCCCCGCGAGATCACCGGGCCCAGTTTCTCTGTCGGCAGAGCCTCTGCCCCTATCTCACGGGGCGAGCCGGTTGGCCCGACGGCCTACACCCTCACCCAAGGGTGATCGAGGATCAGCGCCCCCGGAGTGGTGGGCGGGGCGCCCACCGCAGCGCCCGGGGCGGGCGCGGTCCTCATTCCGTCTGAATCCATACGGCTAAGGGACCCTATGCCGACTGATCCAGCCAAAACTTGCCCAGAGTGCGGGACCGAGCTGCCCGCCGGGACGGCGCCGGGCCAGTGCCCCAATTGTCTGCTCGGCCTGGGGCTGGCAGCCGCAGGGGCAGGGCCCGGAGATGAGAAAGCGGAAAGCCAAGTTCAGAAGTCAGACGACGGAGATCAGAGCGGAGAGACCGATCGCCGAGGGCCAGGTGTCGGAGGGCAGAACCCCACCGGGACCTCCGAAAGCGCAGATGCCAAATCGCAGACCGCCACTCAGTTCGACCAGTACGAGCTGCTCGAAGAGATTGGCCGCGGCGGCATGGGCATGGTCTATAAGGCCCGCCAGCGGAGTCTCGATCGCATCGTCGCCCTCAAGCTGCTGTTGTTCGGGCCGCACGCGCCGCCGGAGTCGGTGAAGCGTTTCCGCGCCGAGGCCGTGGCCACCGCCGCGCTCCAGCATCCCAACATCGTTGCCATCCACGAAGTGGGTTCCCACGCGGGCCAGCATTTCCTGGTCATGGATTTCGTCGAGGGACGCAGTCTGGCGAAAGTCATTTCGGACTTCGGATTTCGGATTTCGGATTTCAAGAGGGTGGCGGGCTACGTGAAGACGATCGCCGAGGCGATCCACTACGCGCACGACCGCGGCATTCTGCACCGCGACCTCAAGCCGTCCAACGTGCTCATCGACGCGAACGACCAGCCGCGCGTGACGGACTTCGGCCTGGCCAAGCACCTCGAGGGCGACTCGGAGCTCACGGTTTCGGGCCAGGTGCTGGGCTCGCCCAACTACATGCCGCCGGAGCAAGCGACGGGCAAACGCGGCCGGGTGAGCCGGCGGAGCGACGTGTATGCGCTGGGCGCGATCCTCTATCACGCGCTGACGGGCCGCCCGCCGTTTGTGGGCGAAGGCGTGGCCGAGACGGTGCAACAGGTGCTCAACGCGGAACCGGTGTCGCCGCGCGTGCTCAATCCCGGCGTGCCCGCCGACTTGGAGACGGTGTGTCTGAAGTGTCTGGAGAAGGAACCCGCCAAACGCTACGCCACGGCGCAGTTGCTGGCGGAGGAACTGGGCCGGTTCCTCAACGGGCAGCCGGTGCTTGCCCGCCCCATTGGCCTGGCCGGCAAGGTGTGGCGCTGGTGCCGGCGGAAGCCACTGGTTGCCAGCCTGGCCGGTGCAGTCGTCGTGACCTTGCTGTCAGGCTTTGCCGGCGTCCTTTGGCAATGGCGCCAGGCTGAAGCCGAGCGTCGGCGCACTGAACACCAAGCTTATATCTCGGACATCAACGCCGCCCATGCCGCACTGAAAGCCAACAATCCCGGCCGCGCGCTCGAACTGCTGAACCGCCATAAGCCAAGAGTTTCCTCACGCTCAACTCTCAACCCTCAACCCTCAACCGATCTCCGTGGCTTCGAGTGGCGTTACCTTTGGCAACAATGCCAGACGGAGGACGAGGCGGTCTTCGCCCGGTTGCCCAGCGGGATTCGCAGCTTGGAGGTCTCGCCCGACGGACGTTGGCTCGTGGCCGGGTCGGAACTCGGCGCGGTCAAGCTGTGGAACCTGAAGACCCAGGAGGAGATCTCGTTGGCACCGGACGGGGGCGTAGTGAGCGTAGCGGCCATTTCGCCGGACTGCGCTCGCGTTGTGTTCTCGGACCAAAGCCTGAAACACTTGGGTGGATTTGCGGTTTGGAACATCCAGACCCGGCAACGCGAAGCGCCCGTCATGGACGAGTGGCCCCTGGGCCCCGTCGGTTTTTTCGGCGACGGCAAGCTGTTGGGCTATAGCGCCAACGGTCGCGAAGTGGCGAAGACGGTCGTCGCGGACTTCGCCACGCGCCAAGCCCTCGCCACCTGCAAGCACCTGACCGCGGCGAAGGATAATTTCCGTGGGCTGAGCACCGTTGGCACTCCCGACGGCCGCTACATCATCTTCTCCGAGAGTGACCCTGATCGTCGGATCGGCCGCTGGGATTGGCGTGCAGGCAGCGAGGTCCAGTACTTTCCCGCCCATCGCGAACCGGTCACCGACATGGCCGTCAGCCCCGACGGAAAAACCCTGGCCACCGGCGCCGGTTTCACCGAGACGGGCATCAAGCTGTGGGAAGTCCCCTCCTTTCGTCTCTTGGCTGATCTCGTCGGTCATGAGGGATGGGTCACCAGTCTGAAGTTCGCGCCGGACGGACAGACCCTGGCCTCGGGCAGTGTGGACCGAACGATTCGGCTCTGGGATGTGCCCAG
>JAKCAB010000754.1 GCA_021839785.1 bacterium
AACCGGAGACTGCCGCGGGGGCGAGGACACAGACTCCAGTCACCTAAACCGGGCAGACCGCCGATATGGCGAAGCTGAACATCGCGCCGACGAAATCGAGTCTGCTTTCGCTGAAGCGGCAGCTCGCCTTTGCCGAGGAAGGCTACGACCTGCTCGAACAAAAACGCCAGATTCTCATCTTCGAGCTGATGAGCCGGTTGAACCGCGCGCGTGACGTCGAAAACCGGATCGCCGAAGCCTTCAAACGCGCCTTCGCTGCCCTGCGCGAGGCGGAGTTGGACGTCGGTTCCGAGGCGCTCGACCGCGCCGCTCTCAACGTCCAAATGGATCACCAAGTGGTCTTGTCGGACCAGCATCTCATGGGCATGAAGATTCCGCAGGTGACGGTGCGGGCCGAGCCGGTCAGCGCCCAGTTCGGCGTGACCGGCACTTCCGCCAACACCGACCTGACCCTGCGTCGTTTCGTGGAGGCGCTTCCGCTGCTCGCCGAACTGGCGGAACTGGAAAACGCCGTGTTGCGACTGGCGCGCGAACTGCGCAAGACCCAGCGCCGCTGCAACGCCCTCTCGAAGCTCTTCATCCCCGATTACCGCGAGACGATCGGCTATATCACGGGATCGTTGGAAGAGCGGGAACGCGAGTCGTTCGTCATTTTGAAGACGATCCGCGACCGCCTCGCGTAATTGCCAGCGGAGTCCGCCCACTTACCGAGCTGGGAGCCTGAAGACTCGACTGGCCGCCCAATTACCGCGCAACCGACGCGAACAAAGTGAACGCGACGCTTTGCGGAATCGGCTGCAAAACAACTCGCCGCGAGGCGAACCCTCTGCCAGGGAAATCCGCGCGAGAAGATCACTTGATTCGTGGGGTACAAACCTCGCGCTTTCCACGTCAACTCGGCTGCGCCACATTGAGCGCCTGATATGCTCTCATACCGTTACTGGCTCGCTGGTCGCGGAACTGCCATCTTCGCTCGCGGGTGGCTCAGTTTGGCGACCTTGCTGTTGAGCGCGCTGCCTCTGTTCAGCGCGCCCGCCGATTATTTCGCGATCCAGGTGCTCGACGACGCCACCGGCCGCGGCGTGCCGCTGGTCGAATTGCGCACCGTGAACAAAGTCTCCTGGTGGACCGACAGCAACGGCATCGTCGCCTTTGACGAGCCGGGGTTGATGGATCGCGAGGTCTATTTCCACGTCAGCAGTCCCGGCTACGAAATGCCCGCCGATGGCTTCGGTTATCGGGGCGTGAAGCTGCATCCGGTGGCGGGCGGCCACGCGGTGGTGCGCCTCCACCGGCTCAACATCGCCGAGCGGCTTTACCGCGTAACCGGCCAGGGCATTTACGCCGACAGCGTCCGCGTGGGGCGTCCGGTGCCGTTGAAGCAACCGACTCTCAATGGCCAGGTGATGGGCCAGGACACCGTAATCGCCACGCCGTACCGCGAAAGGATCTACTGGTTTTGGGGCGACACCGACCGGCCGTCGTATCCGCTGGGCAACTTCCACGCCTCGGGCGCCACCTCGGAACTCCCCGGCCACGGCGGGCTCGATCCCGCGGTGGGCGTGGACCTGACTTACTTCGTGGACGAAAACGGCTTCGCGAAAGCGATGTGCCCGCAACCCGCCGAGGGCCTGCATTGGATCGAAAGCCTGTTCACGGTGCCCGACGAACACGGCGTCGAGCGACTCGTGGCGCGCATGGCGAACATGCGCGACCTCGGTTACGCGCACGATTATCACCTGATGCTCTTCAACGACGAACGCGCGTGTTTCGAGACGGTCCAGCGCTGGGACATCCATCAAGGCCACGGCTCCTCCCATCCGTTTCTCGCCCACGTGGACGGCCGGCCGTTCTATTACTTGTTTCCCGACTACCGCGTGCCCGCCGATTTGAAGAGCCTCGCCGACTTGAGCCGTTACGAGGCGTTCACCTGCCTGGCCGGCGACGGCAAATGGCATGGGGCCAAAACAGCTCTGGACCGCGACGAAAACGGCCGGCTCCGCTATGCCTGGCGTGCCGGAGCCGACCGCGTCCACACCGGCCGAGTCACTGAACTGGTCAAAGCGGGGAAGCTGAAACGCGAGGAAACCTGGTGCGCTTTGCGCGATTTCGAGAGCGGCGCAGCCCTCAAGCGCGGGCTCGAGTCGGTGGCGTGGAATGCGTATCGGCGTCGCTGGATCGCCTTTTTCGCCGACCGACCCGGCGAAGCTTGGTTTGCCGAGGCGGACACGCCGCTCGGTCCGTGGGGCTACGGGCGGCGCATCGTCACGCACGGCGAATACAACTTTTACAACCTCGCGCACCATCCGTTCTTCGATCAGGACGGCGGCCGGCTGGTGTATTTCGAGGGCACCTACACGGCGACGTTTTCGGGGGCCAAGGCACTCACGCCACGCTACGACTACAACCAGCTCATGTACCGCCTGGCGCTGGACGATCCGCGGCTGAGGCTGCCCGTGGCCGTCTATCGCGTGGGGCCTGAGCGCCAAACGCCGCACTTGTGGTTGCGCGATCGGGTGGCCGCTGCGAGTGCTTGGGAACGCATCGACGAAGTCGCCTGGTTCGCGTTGCCGCCGCAAGCCGCGGGCACGAACCGGGTGAGCATCTATGCCCTGGACGAAGCGGCCACCACGCTCTCCACCACGCCGCCCCGGCCGGACGCCCAGCCGCTTTTCGTCGGTTTGCCGTTGAGTGAACCAGAACGCGCCAAGGGCGCTTCAGCACCAACACCCGCGCCTGAACGCCACTCGCCCGTCCTGCGAGTACTTCGCGAGTATCGTCGCGCCAGCGACGACGCGCGCTGGTACTCGATCACGTCCTCGCCGCCGGCCGGCTGGCAGGCCGAAGGCCGGCCGCTCTGCCGGGTCTGGGAGGTTCCCAACAAAATTTTGGCGCTGGACTGGAAGGCGCAGCCCCAACCAGCGGCGAAGTGATTGGGTGTGCTTTCTGGAAACGACCGGCCGAAGCAGGAACGATTCCCCGGTCTTGAGAGCGCGGGCGTCGCGCCAGCCGTTCTCGGCGTCCTTCCGGAAGCTCGGGTGCCGTGCGAACGCCCCACGCGCTGGTTACGCCCCGCCCGGCGCAGACCCGCCGGCGCGACGCCGGCGGGGGCGACCGGGACGGTCGCGCTCCCAGGAGTCGGACAGTCCCGCTACGCGTGAACGGAGGTTTCCCATTCCAGGCCCGGCTCGTTGCGCAAATCCTCCTCGCCTTCGCGCAAGACCTTGATGTTGGCGAAGCGGCAGAATCGCCGGACATCGCGCGTGTGATCGCCGTAGAAAATCACGCGGTGTAACCCGCAGGACCAATTCTCGAGGAAGCGATCCGGGGTCGTCACCTTCACGGTCAGCTTGGTGCGACAGGCGCGTTCCTCGAACGGACTGTCCACGGCATCGCCGGTCGAGAACAGCATCAAGTCGGTGCCGATCAGCCGGGCCATTGAGACTTTCTGGCCGACCGGCAGGCGCACTTGAAGCGACACGCCTTTGCCGTCCTCGAGGTGGCTGCGCATCACGTAGGGCGTCGGCGGTTGGTCGAGGCCACCCATTTGCGTGGCGGCCACGCAATGCGCGTGAATGATCGAACTGGTGGCCAGATCGATCATTGGGTCGGTGACAAATCCCGGCATGCCGGTCAGGTACAGAAACATGAGCTGAGTCATCGTGGATTTGAGGTCCGCCTCGCACACACCGCATCGGCCGGCATTGTTGAGGCGCGAGAACCCCAAACACGGATAGCCCATCCCGCGATCCACCAACCCCATCCCGAGGCAGTTCATGGTCACGGCCACGGCTTGGTGCTCGGCCATCAGGTTTTGCATCGCCACGTACATGCGCGAAGACTTGAGGATTTCGTCGCGCGTGGGTTCGACGATCTTCTCGGCTTCGCGCATCCAACGCTCGGCATCGGCGGTGGCCGCATCGGCGTCCGCGGCTTGGTAAGCTTTCTCCAAATCGGGCAGGTGCAACGAACGGATCTCCGTGCCGAACTTGGCTTGGATCGCCTCGCAATATTTCGGATCGGCCGCTGCCTGGCTGATGTGCAACACCCGCGCCTCGCGCAACCGGTGCAGCGCGCGGAACGGCCGCACGGCCGTGGCCAAGTCCCGGTAGTCGCTGCTCGGCAGCGCCTCGATGAGTTTTCCCTCGCGTTGCAGACCGGCGATGATGTGCCACTCGTGTCCGCTGTACGGCATGAAATAAACCATCACCGGCTTGCCGGTCTCGAGCAGGCCCTTGATGAACGACCCGCACCCCATCGTAACGTGCACCGCCAGGATGCCGTCCACCTCCGCGAATTTCTCCCTGGCCGCGGCGAGTTGTTCGTTGGTCTGCACCAGGCCGCCGTCCACGAACTCCACGTCGGCCAGTTCGGCGTCGAGCTTGGCGAAGTAGTCTTCAAAGCGCTTCACCTCGGCATCGAGGTCCACGCTGAACGACGGCCACCCCGGGTGCGGATGGCCGAAATAGACCTTGCCGACCCGCACCTTCGAGCCGCCCGGAGCGCCGGGCGCGTTGGCGGCGCGGGTGACCAGACACATCAATGGCGAGGCGGCGGTGAGCGTCACGACACCCAGGCCGGCGCGTTGCAGAAATCCTCGGCGAGACAATGAATTTTGCATGTTGGACCTCCATTTGAGAACGGTGAACTGATCGGCTGACATGGTTGCTGTTTGCCTGCGGGCACGCGGGTCCATCCGGACGGGCGGCGGGCGGGCTGTTGCCCCTGCCTTTATCAAATTCCACCGCCTGGAACAAGTCGGCAATGCAGTCGCGGCCAGAAAGTCATTGACGGTTGCGAGGTGCCGGCCTAGCTTGCGCGCCGTTATGTACGGAATCGCGAAGCTTGACCT
>JAKCAB010000491.1 GCA_021839785.1 bacterium
GCCCTGGTCTGCCAGGTCGATTTCCTCGCCTCACTCGGCGCGTTGTGCGGACAGTCGTTGGACACGCCGGATGCGCCGGACAGCTTCAACGTCCTGCCGGCCTTGCTGGGCGATGCGCCCACCGGCCGCGCCGATCTGGTCGAACACGCCGGGAGTTTGGCGTTGCGAGCCGGGCCATGGAAGGTGATCGAAAAGAGCCACGGTCCGAAAATGAACGTTCCCACGAACACGGAGCTCGGCAATGCACCGACACCGCAGCTTTACCAGTTGCGGGAGGATCTGGGAGAAACCGGTGACCTTGCGACGGAGCACCCGGAGCGCGTGTCTGAGTTGACCAACCGGCTGGAACAAATCCGCGCCGCTGGCCGCAGTCGGCCTTGAGGAGACGACTACGTCGCCAGTGGTGCCGCCACGGTCGCGCCCGGTTCGCGCAGGCCGATGATCAGATCGCGGATTCGCGCCGGGTTGGGCACACCTTCCATGCGCTCGGAAGCGTCCTCCGTGGCCGAAGTCGAGATCGTCAGGTTCCCGATGTTCACGAGCCGGCCGAGAAATCCCTGGTCGATGTCGATCGAGCGGATGTCGCGCATGAACAGCTCGCGTTCGCAAATGGAGATCAGGCCGTGGCGCAAGGTCACGCGCCCCCGATAGACGCGCAGCACGGTGGAGGCGCGCTTGAGCCAGGCCACGATCAAGGGCACCAGCAGCCACGCAAAGAGCAGCCACCAGAAGTAGCCCCACCACGATGGGTGCACCTCGGCCAGCAGTTCGTCACTCGAAGACGTGACGTTGGCAGGCGGGGTCAAGTGCTCGGCGACCGGGAATCCGCAGCCAGGGCAGGCCTTGGCGGCGTTGGAGACGCGGTGTCCGCATTCAGGGCAATCAATGAGGGCCATAGGTTTTTCGCGCGCACAGATACCAGCGGGGTCGCGCCCGGCCAATTGCAATTCCGGAGCCGCGTTTGGAATCGGCACTGGACCGGGCGCCAAGCTGCGCTGGTGTCAGCGCAATTGCGGAGCGCGGTGTCCCCTGCTCTATTTCCGCCCATGATTTCGCTTACCAAGCACATCGGACTGGGTTGGCTGGCGGTCGCCTGGCTCGCTCACGCCTCGCTCTTCGCCGCCGACCTCACCCCCGAACAAAAAGGCTGGCTCGCCAAGGCGCATCGCTTCGAGCGCCACGGCTGGGTTTATGTCCACCTCGAAGGCGAACCGCGGGTGATCGGTTTTCAGCATGGCTACCTGCTCGCCGAGGAAATCATGCGCGGCATCAAGGTCACCCAGGCGGGCTGGCATCATGACAGCTCGATGGACTGGCCGTGGCTGGTCGAGCGCGGCGTGGCGATGTTCCGGCCCAAGATCGATCCAGCGAACCTGGCGGAGCTCGAAGGCATTGCCGAAGGCGTGCGCGCCGCCGGCTTCGCGATCACCGCCGACGACGTGATCGCCTACAACGGCATCATCGAGCTGGCCGGCTATTGGTGGCCCACCGAACTGAAGAAGATCAAAGACGCGCCGCGCCCGCCGGTGCGCGAGTCCTGCAGCGCCTTCATCGCCACTGGCAAGGCGACCCGCGACGGCAACGTGGTGCTCGGCCACAACACCATGATGGGTTACGCCGACGCCTTCCCGAACGTGATCGCGGACATCCTGCCGGCCAAAGGCCACCGCATCCTCTGGCAGACCGAGCCCGGCTGGATTCACAGCGGCACGGACTTCTTCATCACCGACGCCGGCCTGGTCGGCGCCGAGACGACCATTGGCGGCTTCGACGGCTTCGACACCAACGGCGTGCCCGAATTCGTGCGGATGCGGCGGGCCACGCAGGACGCGGGCTCGATCGACCAATGGTGCGCGATCATGAAGCGCGGCAACAACGGCGGTTACGCCAACGCGTGGTTGCTCGGCGACATCAATTCGAAGGAGGTTGCGCGGCTCGAACTCGGCTTGCGCTACGTCGGATTCGAGAGAAAACGCGACGGCTATTTCCTCGGCTCGAACGTCGCCGAGGACCTGAAGATTCTGCGACTCGAAACGGACGAGAAAGAAACGGACATCCGTGTCTCGCCTATCGCGCGGCGCGTGCGCTGGAAACAACTGATGGCCCAATACGCCGGCAAGATCGACGTGCGCCTCGCGAAGCAATTCGAGGCCGACCACTACGATACTTATCTGGAAAAGCGCCAGCCCGATGGCCGGACGCTGTGCGGGCATCAGGAATTGGAGCGCGAGCCGTGGCACGGCGTGCCGTTTGGCGCGGCGGGCACGGTCGATGGCAAGGTGGTGGACGCGAGCCTGGCGCGGCAGATGTCTTTCGACGCCCGCTGGGGGACGGCGTGCGGTCGGGCATTCGACGCGGACGAGTACCTTCGCAAACACCCCCAATTCGACTGGATGCAAGGCATTCTCCAAAGCCGGCCCAGTCAGCCGTGGACGCCGTTCAAGGCGGGCGAGTAGCGCTGGCGGCATTGGCAGTTAGCAGGCATTGGCCCGCGGCTATTCGGTGAAAACGGGTCGGGACTGAACCGCCAAGACGCCAAGAGCGCGGAGAAGAACTTGATGTCGCTGGCCTGGAGCACAGGCGACCCCGCGGGTCTAGCGAGGGTTCGGAAAAGTTGTTCTCCTTTGCGTCCTTGGCGGCTTGGCGGTTCCGTGCCGCGGACTCGCTTGCCTCAGCCGACCATTCCGGCAAGCTGCGGGCGTTGTTGCGCAAGGTCCGCCAAGAACTGCTGAGCTGGCGCGCCACCGTTGCCCTGCTGGGCGGGGCAACGCTCGCGCTGGCGTTTCCGTTGCCGGGCGTGGCGGGCCTGGCCTGGTTTGCGCCCGGACTGATTTTGTTGGCCACACTGGGCGCCCCACGCGGGACGGCTTTCCGGCTCGGCTACCTCGCGGGCTTGGCGCACAACCTCATCTCCCTCCGGTGGCTGCTCCACATCCCCTTCCCTGCTGGCGCGATCGCCGGTTGGCTGGCGCTCAGCGCTTACGTCGCGTTGTACCCGGCGCTTTGGACTTGGCTTTGCTGGCGGTTGTTGCCGGGGCTGGAAAACTCTCTGTCCCGGCAACCGCTCGCTGGCTCTTTGCGTCGCCACTCATCAGCCGCAGCCAACGGCGACTCCGGCGAACCAGCCGATCGCGGAGAAGAAACCGCCTCCCCAGCCTGGCGCGCGGCGTTGGCTTCGGTGGCGGAACGGAGTTGGGCGCAACGCACCCTGTGGGCGCTGGCGTGCGCCACGGCGTGGGTCGCCACGGAAATCGCGGTCGGCCGCCTGTTCACCGGTTTTCCCTGGAATCCCCTCGGCGCGTCGCAATACCGCCTGCTCCCGATCATCCACATTGCGGCCTTCACCGGGGTGCATGGAGTGTCGTTCCTGGTCGTTTGGGTGGCGGTGGCGCTGTTCATCGGCGGGCTACGCCTCGCGCTGCGCGTGACGGAACCGGACCGCGGCCTGACCCCGGCCAGCCCGTGGCGACAAACCCTGCCCCCGGTCACGACGCCAGGCGGGCCGTTCGTTTCGTTCCGCTTCGCGTTGCTGGCCGATCTGGGCGTGCCGCTCCTGGCCGTCATGGTGGTCGCCTATTCCGGGGCGCGAGCACTGGTCCAGCCCCGATCCGCGGAACGCGAAATCAAGCTGGCCCTGGTTCAACCCAGCATCCCGCAGCGGTTGATCTGGGATCCGGCGGAAACCACGAACCGCTTCCACAAGCTCATGGACCTGAGCGCGCTGGCGCTCGCGTCCAAACCCGATGTGCTCGTCTGGCCGGAGGCCGCGCTGCCCAGCTTCAGCGACGCCAATTATCGCGCGCTCACGAATCTCATCGCCGCTCACCACACCTGGATGGTCTTCGGCGCGGACGATTTCATCCGCCGCCCGGATGGCGAGTACGACGCTTACAACAGCGCGTTCCTGTTCGACCCAGCCGGCCAGTACGTGGCCACGTACCACAAGCAGCTCCTGGTCATCTTCGGCGAGTACGTGCCGCTGGCGCGGTGGTTGCCGTTCACAAAATACCTCACGCCAATCGAAGGCAGCTTCGCCAGCGGCGACCGTCCGGTGACCTTCGAGACCACGTCACCGGTGGCGCACTTCTCGGTGCTGATTTGTTTCGAAGACGTCTTTGGCCGGGACGCGCGCAAGCACGTCGAGCCGGACACCGATTTTCTGCTGAACCTCACCAACGACGGCTGGTTTGGCGAAAGCTCCGCCCAATGGCAGCAGGCCGCGAACGCCGTCTTCCGAGCGGTCGAAAACGGTGTTCCGCTGGTGCGGTGTACGAACAATGGCCTGACCTGCTGGATCGACGAACTGGGCCGCATCCGCGACGGCCTGGGCCTGAAGGACGGCAATATTTACCAGCCGGGCTTCCTCAGTCTGCGCCTGCCGATGCGGCCGGCCGGCACCGCCAACGCCCCGACCTTTTACCGCCAGCACGGCGATTTGTTTGGCTGGGGCTGCGTAGTCTGGGTCGTGTTCATAGTGGGCCTGCGATGGTCGATCCAGCGAAACCGGCGCGGTAAAAGCACCCGCCGACAGGCATCGCCAGCCGCAGTGGACAAATGACTGGCATCGGCTTCCGCGCGCTTCTACCTTCTGCCGCCATGTTTGAGAACATTCACGCCGGCCTGGAGACTGTGACCGCGAAGCTCGCCCAGTTGCGGAGGTTTCTTTGACGTGCCCGCGCTGCAACGCCGCCTCGGCGAGCTCGATGCCGAGATGGCGAAGGACACGTTTTGGAACAACCGCGAGCAGGCGCAGAAGCTGATCGACGAGGCCAACGGCATCCGCCGCAATCTCGATCCGCTCGGCGAGGCGGAGAAGCAGCTCGACGATTTCCGGGTCATGCTCGAACTAGG
>JAKCAB010000524.1 GCA_021839785.1 bacterium
GGCGCCGCCTGGGTGATGGCCACACCGGTCAAGATGGCCTGTACCCGGCGCCTGGCTTCGAAGTCGAACGGAATGCGGCTGATATGGCGGAAGCCCTCGAGCACGTCCTCCAACCGGCCCGCGGCGCGTCCGGCCACGACGGCGGTCTGGGCGAGACGGCCGACCGTTTCCTCCGTGGGGCACCGGTACAGGAAGTCCAAGTACACGTCAGTCCAGCGCGCATAATCGCCTTCGCTCGCGAGGACGTTCAGCAATCCTTTGGTCAAGACGGCCTCTTCGCCCGTTCCGCGGAATTCCCGGATGCCTGCTTCCAGATCCTGCGCGATCCGGTTGAAGCGCTTGGCGGTGGGCGTTCCGCCGGAGTCGAGGCTTGCCGCGCAACCTTGCTGGACTTCCGACTGGTGGACCTGCGCCAGGTAAAGGTAGCGGCTCGACAAGGCCTTGAGATGGGTCCTGGCCTGTTCGACCTCCGAAAAGGATCTGGAGGAGGCGAAGTAATCCAGCGGCGGAACTTCCTGCCGGGCGGAGGACAGGCTTGGATTGGGCGCCAGGCCGCGCAAGCCAATTCCGACCGATCCGGCAGTGACCACCAACATGAGCGTGGGGAGCACGGCTTGAGTTTTCATGGGTACGATCCCCGGTTTCGGGGCGGTTTTGAGCCGGCTGCCGGGGGTCCTTCGGCACACGGCGCGTTCCACCCATTACGTGCGCAGAACGTGGGCGAAATCCGCAGGGACGCGGTGGCCAGCGTGGGCTTGGAAGATCGCCGCTAACTGAGGTTCCGAATCTCGCGCCGCAGCCAGGCGCGGGCATAAGTCCACAGCCCCTCGGCCGTCCGTTTGGCCAGGCCCATCGCCAGGGCGGCCTCCTCCATCGTCATGCCCACAAAGTACCGCAGCTTGACCAGTTCGGCCGCTGCTGGGTCCTGCGCGGCCAGCTTGTCGAGCGCCTCGTGAACGGCCAGCAGTTCATCGGGCGGAGCGGCGAGCACCAACGCCGATTCATCGAGTTGAACCGGTTGGGCGTGGCCGCCCCGCTTCTGGCTTCGCTTGCGGCGGGCATGTTCGACGAGGATTCGCCGCATCGCCTCGGCCGCAGCGCCGAAGAAGTGGGCGCGATTCGCCCAGCTTCGTTGGTTGGGGCCGAACAGGCGGAGCCAGGCTTCGTTGACCAGCGCCGTGGGCTGAAGCGTGTGACCCGGGGCCTCGTGGACCATCCGGCTGGCCGCCAGCCGGCGCAGTTCCTCGTACACCAGGGGCAGCAACGCTTCCGCGCCTTCCACTTCGCCTCCGCGGATGGCGTTCAGAATGCGAGTGACGTCGTTCACACCGGGTTTCGAGCTGAGCGCAATTTGTCGCAACACCTTCCCCGCCGTCCGCTAATTTTTCTCCGCGGCCGCAATCTCGTCGAAGGTCGGCGCGCGATAAAGCAAGAGACCTGCCATCTCCAAGGCGGGAGGACTGGCCCCTACCAGCCCGCGACCGTCGGGGGAAAACAGCAAGTCGGTTGGCCTCCCGCCCAGCCGCAGGAACGAAAGCAACTCCTGTCGCGTGGCGACGTTCCAAAGCCGGAGCGTGCTGTCATCGCTGGCCGACGCGAGCGTGCGGCCGTCCGGCGAAAAGGCCACGGCCTGGACTCCTTGTTTGTGGCCGCGGAAGTCTCCGAGGTGCCGGCCGGTGGCGGTGTCCCAGACTTGCACGATGTGGTCCGCCCCCGCGACGCCGCTTGTGGCCAGCCGCGCGCCGTCCGCCGAGAACGCGGCCACGGGCATCAGTTCGGTGTCGGTCTCGATCCGGACGCGCAAGGCCCGGTTGGCGGTGTCGCGAAGTTGGATCACGTTACCGCGTTCAAAGATCGCCAGCGTCCCGCCATCGGGGGAGAACAACACCCGCATCGCTTCGGCTTCCAGGTCGGTGTGGGTCAGGGTGCGCAGATTCCACCACCGCAGCGGCTGGCCGCGACCGCCGGTGACCAGGCTCCGGGCGTCGGGCGAAAGCGCCACCGAATCCACGGGCCGGTCGCCCACTCGGATCGCCTTCGCGGTGCCATCTGCCGTGTTCCAAATCCGCACCGTGCCGTCCGCCAGACCTTGGGCCAGGGTGAGGAGATCGGCGCTGAGGGATACGGCTGGCCAGAAACGAAACGGCTCGCGCGCGAGCGCAAGCTCCCGCTGCATCGCGCCATCGTTCCAGTCCAGGAACCCCACTTTGGCCTCGCCGATCATGACCGCCAGAGTACGGCTGTCCGGCGAGAACGCCAGCGGCCGAAAGGCGCCCGGCAGGAAATCCCGCGGTGGGGGACGCTGCGACGTCCACAAATTCACGCTGCCGTCCTTCCCGCCGCTGATCAGCGTCTTCCCGTCGGCGGAGAGCGCGAGCGCCCAGACTTCGTTGCGATGACCGTGCAGCGTCACCGTGCGCCGGCGGGCCGCGAAGTCCCAGAACCGGATCGAGTGGTCCATGCTGCCGGTCGCCAGCGTGCGACCATCCGGCGAAAAGGCCAGCGCCGTGACGATCCCCGTGTGTTCCGTGCGCTCGGGATCCTCGGGCATCACGCCAACCGCCTTTCCCGACGCCACCTCCCAGAGGTTGAGGACAAAGACCCCGCGCTTCGAAGGCCGGTTTTGCGGAGCGACGAAGAACTTCCCGTCCGGCGAAAAGGCCATCATGGCGCCGCCGCCAAACCACCATCCGCCGAGGAAAAACAGGTTGGCGGAGTCCGCGAGGCGGGCGCGCACCTCGCCCGTTTCGCCGGACCAAAGGGTGAGGCCATTCCGGCCGTTCGCGGCCAGCGTGCGGCCGTCCGGGGAAAACGCCATCGGGCCAGCCGCGCCCGGCAGCCGGCGGAGTTCCGTCCAGTCTGCGGTGTTCCACAACCGCACCCCGCCCCGGCTGGTCGTGGCCAGGCGGGAGCCGTCCGGCGACAGCGCGAAAGGAGCGGCGTTGCGGGGCAGCACACGTAGTTCCGACCAGTCGGGCAGGCTCCAAATCCGCACCGCCTCCGTATCGGCCGTGAAGAGGCGCGAGCCATCCGGGGAAAATGCCACCGAGAGTGCCCCGCGATTTTCGCGGTGGACGAGCGTCCGGGTGCGGACGTTCCACACACTCCAGGCGTGCCGGAGGCCAACGGCGGCGAACTGGCCGTCCGGCGAGAGCGCCAGCGATTGCACGCTGTCTTCCTGGCCCGGCAACGGGACGTGGTCATCGCCCTGACAAAGCTGCCAGAGATAACGCCATTCGAACCCTCGCAAGTCAGTTTCACCCGGCGGGGGCCGATGCTTGGTGACCAGTTGCACCGCCCGGCCGTAATTGCCGGCGATGATGGCTTGCTGCGCGAGGTTGATGTCCGCCACGTACTCGTTCAGTCGCGCCGCCGCGCGTTGGCGCTCGGCTTCGCGGCGCAAGCGTTCCTCCTGCCCCCTGGAAATCACGGCCTCGTGTTCCGCGCGGGTGGCCCGCACGGCTTGCCACAGACTCACCGCCGTGCCGCCGAGCATGGCGAGCGCCACGCTGGCCACCGCGGCCAGAATGCCCCGGTTGCGGCGGACGAATTTCTCGAAGCGATACAGCCGGCTGGGAGGCCGGGCCAGCACGGGTTCGTTGGCGAGGTAACGTTGAATGTCCATCGCCAGCTCGCTGGCCGACTCGTAGCGGCGGCGACGGTCCTTTTCGAGACACTTCATGGCCACCCAGTCCAGGTCGCCCCGCAGCAAATGAATGAGCTGCGGAGGCTCCACGCGCCGCTGCTGGGCGGTGGTGGTCAACTCGGAGGCAACCAGGGTGTGCAGGCGGGTCGAGGGGCGGGCGGGTTCCACTTCGCGGAGGGTGCGCCGGCATTCGTCCAGACCCAATTGCAGCAGCGTCTGGGGATCGAACGGCGTCCGGCCCGTGAGCAATTCGTAGAGCAGCACCCCCAGGCTGTACACGTCGCTGCGGGTGTCGATGTCCAGACCGCTCATTTCGGCCTGCTCCGGGCTCATGTAAGCCGGCGTGCCGATGAAGGCGGTGAACGCGGTGAACAGCGTTTTCTCCGTGAGCCGCTGCTCCGTGGCCTTGGCAATGCCGAAGTCGATCACCTTGGGCACCGGCGTGCCGTCGTGCAGGGTGACGAGGATGTTCGACGGCTTGATGTCGCGGTGGATGATGCCTTTCTGGTGCGCGTGCTGGATGGCCTGGCAAACCTGGATGAAGAGCGCCAGCCGTTCACGGGTGGGCAGGTGGTTTCGGTCGCAATACTCGGTGATTTTGATGCCGCGGACCAACTCCATCACGAAATAAGGCCGGCCCGTCTCGGTGGCGCCGGCATCGAGCACCTTGGCGATATTTGGATGGTCCATGAGCGCCAGCGCCTGGCGTTCGGCCTCGAACCGGGCAACCACGCTCTTCGTATCCATGCCCAGCTTGATCACTTTCAGGGCCACCCGCCGGCGCACGGGCTCCTCCTGTTCAGCCATATAGACCACGCCGGCGCCACCCTCGCCGATCCGCTCCAGCAAGCGGTAGCGCCCGATTCGGTCGCCTTCCTTCTCGGTCAGTGGAACCGGTGTCGCTTGTGCCGTGGAGTTCCGATCATCATCTCGCGGAAAGGCAAACTTTGCCGCCAGCGCGGGCGTTTCCAGGAATCCGCCAATTTCAGCCTGTTCGCGCAGCAGCGCCTCGACTTCGCGGCGCAGGACCGGGTCGTTGGCACAGGCGCCATCCAGGAACGCCGCCCGCTCCACGGCGCCGGTCACCTGCAGCGCGCTGAGAAATATTTCGCGTTGCCGCCCTTCAGTGGAAGAGTCAACGCCGTTATTCATGCCGCCTCGCTTTCCAGGTTGAGGACAAGTGCGTGATCTGTCTCGATTCCT
>JAKCAB010000006.1 GCA_021839785.1 bacterium
GGACGTAGGATTGGCGGACCCGATGGCGCTGGTGCTCGCGCAGACGGCGACCGCGGCGGCAGAATTCATCGGCTGGCCGGAGGCGCGAATTCCGCTGGCCGAGGCGGCCCTCTACATTGCCACCGCGAACAAAAGCAACAGCAGCATTCTGGCGATCGACGCGGCGTTGGAGGATGTTCGCAGCGGGCGCACCTTGGCCGTGCCGGAGCCTCTCCGCGACGCCCACTACCGGGGCGCCAAGCGGCTGGGGCACGGCGAAGGCTACGAGTACGCGCACGACCACCCCGGCCACTTCGTGGCCCAGGATTATCTGGGGGCAGCCCGGCGTTATTACGAACCGACCGATCAGGGCGTGGAAAAGAAGATCAAGGAACGCGTCGAGAAATGGCGCCAGGCGCTGGATCAGGCGCGTACCGCGGCTGCATCCGCGCCCGGCGAAAAGCCTTCCCGTTCCTGATCCGACCGAGATGAACGAATCGATCCGCGAGGTGAAGGCGCAGTTGCGGCGCCAGTTAAAGGTCCGGGGCAAGACCTCCCCAGCCGACGATCGGGCGGCGGCGTCGCGCGCGGCGCTCGACCGGTTGCTGGCCCGTCCCGAATGGCAGACGGCGCGCACCGTGATGTGTTTCGCGCCGTTGCCGGACGAACTGGACGTGTGGCCGCTGGCGGCGCAGGCGCTCGCCGAAGGCCGCCGGCTGGCGCTGCCGCGTTTCGATCCCGCGGTGGGCGCCTACGAAGCGGCGCACGTCGAGGATTTGGAGCGGGACGTCGCGGTCGGCGCCTTTGGCATCCGCGAACCGCTGGCGGCGCGGCCACGAATCCCGTTAAACCAACTGGACTTTGTGCTGGTGCCGGGTTTAGGCTTTGCCTGCGATGGTCGGCGGCTGGGGCGTGGCAAGGGTTATTATGACCGGCTGCTGGCGTCGATTCACGGGACGGCTTGCGGGGTCGCGATGGATTGGCAGGTGCTGGACTTCATCCCCGCCGAGCCGCATGACAAACGCGTAGATTGCATCCTGACGCCGACGCGCTGGCTCGCTGTGGCGCGGCGGTTTGCTGACCAATGATTTCGATGGCGAGTGTGGACTGGATCATCGCCGGGGGCAGCTTGGGAGGCGGTATCCTGATCGGTTCCTGGTTGTGGCGCTTTCTGGACATGCGTTCGCGCCGGGCGTGTGTCGCCCAGAAACAGGAACTGCTGGACCAGGCGCGCCGGGAGGCCGATGCCTTGTTGCGGGAAGCCCGCCTCAATGCCGAGGAGGAGAACCTCCGCCGGCGCCGCCAATGCGAGGACGAACTGAGTCGGCGTCGGCTGGAACTGGAAACCGAGGAGCATCGGCTCGCCCAGCGGGAGGCCATGCTTCAGTTCCAGACCGAGAACCAGGCCGAGCGCGAAGCCAAGCTGGCCGAAGCCAAGGCGGTCGTCGAAAAAGGGCAGTGCCAGATCGAGACCGTTCGGGCCGAGGCCGAGGAACTGTTGCGGCAGCGTCGCCAACAACTCGCCGAGGTGAGCCACCTCGACGAAGCCCAAGCTCGCGCCGCCTTGCTCCACGAAATCGACCAGGAGGCCCAGAAAGACGCCGCCGATCTGACGCGCCACGTGCTCGAAAGCGCCCGCGCCAAGGCCGAAGAACAAGCCCGCCGCATTATCGCCACGGCTATTCAACGTTATGCCGGCGAGCACGCCTTCGAGAGCACCAGCGCCACCGTTTCGCTCAACGGCCACGACATCAAAGGCCGCATCATCGGCCGGGAAGGCCGGAACATCCGGGCCTTCGAGGCGGCCACCGGCGTCACCGTCCTGATCGACGACACGCCGGGCACGGTCGTGCTTTCCGGGTTCGATCCGGTCCGCCGCGAAGTGGCGCGGCAGTCGATGGAGCGTCTCATTGCCGACGGCCGCATCCATCCCGGCCGGATTGAAGAAGTCGTCAAAAAGGTCAACGAGGAGATCGAGGAAACCATTCTCCGCGCCGGCGAGGAGGCGGTGTTCAAGGTGGGCCTGCCGCCGATGCATCCCGAGATCGTGAAGCTGCTGGGGCGGCTTCGCTTTCGACACAGCTATTCGCAGAACATTCTCGATCACTCGATCGAGGTGGCCCACCTCGCCGGCTTGATGGCCGCCGAACTGGGCACCGATGTCACGCTGGCGCGCCGTGCCGGCCTGCTCCACGACATCGGCAAGGCGGTAAACCACGAGGTGGAAGGTTCGCACGCCGCCATCGGCGCCGACCTGATCCAACGCTACGGCGAGAGTCCGGAAGTGGTCCAGGCCGTGGCCTCCCATCACGATGAGCAGCCGCATGTGGGGCTTACCGGCTTGCTGGTCAGCGCGGCAGACGCGATCAGTGCTTCCCGGCCGGGCGCGCGGTCGGAGTCCATGACCACCTATCTCCAGCGGCTCGAAGACTTGGAGCGCATCGGCGCTGGCTTCGCAGGCGTGGAGAAATGTTACGCGGTGCAGGCCGGTCGCGAAGTCCGGGTGTTCGTCAAACCGGAGGCGGTGGACGACCAAAGCGCGCTGACGCTGGCCCGCGGCATCGCCCGCAAAATCGAGGAAGACCTGCTTTATCCCGGCCAAATCCGCGTGACCGTCGTGCGTGAGACGCGGTGCGTGGAGTACGCCAAATAGCGCGAACGCGACCGGCGGCTCTGGCTTTCACCGCGCCGGAGTTCCCCGAGAATCCAAGCCAGTCCGCGCTTCCGGCTCCGCCGTCCGAACCTTCTCCGTGGCTTTCCGAAAGATGATCAAGTGCTGACGCGGAAGCGCCCGCACCGTTTCCACCCAAACCAGCGGCTGCTGGGCGGCTTCTTTGCGGACTTGGGCTTCGCTCATTTTGTGGAGCGGTTCGATCGGCACTTGCGGGTCTTCCGCGCGGTATTCGACAAACGCGATTCGCCCGCCGGGCTTCAGTGCCAGCGTGATCGCCCGGAGCATTTCGTACGGATGATCGAACTCGTGGTAAACGTCCACCAGCAGCACCAAGTCCACCGAAGCCGCCGGCAACTTGGGGTCTTGAGTACCGCCCAGGACCGGGACGACGTTGTGCAAACCGCGGGTCGTCAGGTCGCGCTTGAGGAGGTCGAGCATCTCCGGCTGGATGTCCACGGCATAGACGCGCCCGGTCTCGCCCACGTTCTTGGCCAGGCGGCGGGTGAAATAGCCGGTGCCCGCGCCGATGTCGGCCACCACGTCGCCGGCCTTGAGCTTGAGCGCGGCGACGACCTGATCCGGCGCTTCTTCCGCGGCGCGCTCCGGCCGTTCCAGCCAGTCCGCGCCCTGGTGCCCCATCACGTGCGCAATCTCGCGGCCCAGATAAAACTTGCCGATGCCATCGGGGTCGTGGTTGGCCCGGGTCTCGTAGCGCGGCGGCGCAACTTGCGTCCGCGAATCCTCCTCACCGCCTGCATTGACCAAGCCGACCGGGCCGGCCAGGAGCAGTGCGACCGCGCCGAGCCAGGAGGGGATGAACTTGGTTTTGTCCATGATGCCTTGCGACTGGCCAAGAGCGCCTCAACCCTTCGGGGTGGCGCGGATTCGCGGCCAGAGCGGCCGAAGGTCGTCATCCTTCAAAGCCATCCGGAGCAGATCGACCAGCTTGGGGGTCACCGCTATGGCCCGCTGGAACAACCCCCAGGCTTCATCCAAGCGACCCAATTGGGCGGCGTAACAGGCCAGGTTGTAGGCGATGATCTGGCTTTTCGGAAATCGTGCGAGCGCGGGTTGCAAGGCTTCCCAAGCGCAAGGCAGACCGCCGCCCGGCATTCGCCGCAAGGCATAGGCGCGGTGGACCCAGCCGAACGCGCAGTCCGGCGCCGCCTCGGTCAGCCGTTGCGCAGTGGCGGCGGCGGCGGCCCAATCCCGGCGTTCCGCGTGAATGCCCCATTCAAGCTGCAGCACTTCCGGATTCGCCCGGGAGCGCGCGCTGAGCTGGGTGAGTTCCTCGAGCGCCGACTGGGCGTCGCCGAGCATCAGCCAGCCCGTGGCGGCTTCGTAATGCCGATGGTCCGGAAACGGCAATAAATTCACGGCCAAGAGGGTAGGGCGGGGGAGCCAGTTCGGCAAACTGGCCGCGGCGCCCGCCAATCCTGACTGGCGCGCCGGGCGGCTTTACCCGGCGGTGAACGGCGCATGGCGGGATCGAAGGCCAGCCGAATTCACGTCGCAATTGTGACATTTTTTGTGCCCTGCGGGGGAACGGCGCGACCGGGTCAAAGACCAACCGCCGGCCACTCGCGCCACTGGCTACGGAGACCTCGCCGCGCTCCTCGGCACTCTGGATTCGTGGCGGCGCCGGGGCGCCACAGGATATGCTTGACGGCCCGGCCGCGGATTTTGTGAACTTTCTTAATTAAGTCACGCCACGCGCATGAACCCGACCAGAATTTTTTGCACCGATTCGACCGCAATCTCGCATTCCCGGCGCCGCTGGCGGTGGCTCGGTTCGCGGCTCGCGCTGGGGCTGGGGCTGGTGGTCTTCGCGGCGACCGCCTCCGCCGGCGAAGCCCAATTGACCGTCGATGTCGGCCATCCGGGACACGCGGTGCCGCGCTCGCTGTGGGGGCTGTTTTTCGAGGAGATCAACTGCGCCGGCGACGGCGGCCTTTACGCCGAGTTGGTGCGCAACCGCTCCTTTGAAGATGCCGACAAGCCCGAGCATTGGTCGCTGCTGACCACCACCGGCGGGCAAGGCGAGATGGCGTTGGATCAATCCCTGCCGCTGAGCCCGAAGAACCTCAAGTCGCTGAAGGTGACCGCGACCGCCACCGCCAAAGGTCCGGTCGCCGTGGCCAACGACGGTTACTGGGGGATCGCGGTGCGGAAAGGCGAGAGTTACCGGCTGTCA
>JAKCAB010000040.1 GCA_021839785.1 bacterium
TCAACGACGATTCGTTATTGAACAACGCCAAGCTGACACTGCAGAAGCTGGACAAGGCTACCGAGTCGCTCGAAGACCAGGGCCCGCTCACCGTCCTGGGCATCCTCGCCAATCCGCTCGGATTTTAGCCCGGAAATCCGAACCGCCCAGGCGCTTGGGCGCAGAGGTTGAATTGGGAAGCCCGGAAAGCCGGAAGTCCAAGCTGCGGCTCCGCGGGAGCGTCGCCCTCCCGGGTCCGGTAGGGCGAGGCTCCGGCCGAGCCCAGCTAGCCCAACCGGCCAGGCGACAAAACGCGGGGGGTGAATTGGGAAGCCAGGGAAGCCGGAAGCCTAAGATCGTGGTCGCTTCCTTCCTGCGTTCCTGAATTCCAAATAAAACCTCCTCCGTGCCTCCGTGTTTTGGTGGCTGTCTCGGGCCGCCGCTGCGCCAGACGGCGCGCCGCTTTCCTAAGCGGCTTACACCGTGGCGTACCCTTTGTGTCGAGGCGATAACCACCCACCGTTTCGTCCTCCAGCGTTAAGCCGGCAGGGCCGGCTGTCCGCTGCTGCCACCCAGCGCGCACTTGCCCGCAAGGGGCGGGTGTGGCAGGGGTATCGTTGATAGCCTCCACGAGCCGCCGACTCGCCTTCGTCCGGCCGACGACCCGCGCGCCACCAACGGTCCCGGAATGGTAACCCCTGGCGGGATTAGGAGAAAGCCGATGCCGTGAGAACGACCAACACCCGAAGGTTCGTGAGCGTCTTCATCGTGCTTGCCATCACCGCGGTCGGTCCGCCGCTGACTGGCCAGGCCGCCTCCGAAGTCGTCGCCTGGGGCTGGAGCTGGAGCGAGCAGACCCGCGTCCCTGAGGGCCTGAGCAACGTCGTCAGCGTGGCCGCGGGCGAAACCCACAGCCTCGCCCTGACGGCCGAGGGGCGCGTGACCGACTGGGGCCAGTACTTCAACGGTTCCCGGTGGACGGCCAGCACGGTTCCCAGCGGCTTGAGCAACGGGGTGGCGATTGCCGCGGGCGCCGGGCACAGTCTGGCGCTCACGGCGGAAGGCGAGGTGGTGGCTTGGGGCAACAACGAGTACGGCCAGGCGCAGGTGCCCGCCGGCCTGAGCAACGTCGTGGCCATCGCGGCGGAAGGCAACCACAGTCTCGCGCTCACGACCGAAGGCCGCGTGCTGGCCTGGGGCGACAATGCGTGCGGCCAGACGAACGTGCCCAGCGGTTTGGGCGACGTGGCGGCAATCGCGGCCGGGGATCATCACTGTCTCGCCCTGACCGCCGAAGGTCGCGTGGTGACCTGGGGCGGCCGGCCGTTCTGCAGCGCCTGCGTGCCCGCCGGCTTGAGCAACGCGGTGGCGATTGCGGCGGACGGCTGGCACAGCCTGGCGTTGACCGCTCAAGGCCGGGTGGTCGCCTGGGGTTGGAATCCGTTCGGCCAAACCGACGTGCCTCCTGACTTGAGCAACGTGGTGGCCATCGCCGCGGGTGAGTGGCACAGCCTGGCATTGACCGCCGAAGGCCGGGTGGTTGCTTGGGGCGCGGGCACGAGCGACTCCGGTGTCTGGCCCCATTACGGCCAGTCGCAGGTTCCCGTCAGCCTCAGCAACGTCGTGGCGCTGGCCACGCACCGTTCCCACAACCTGGCCCTCACAACGGAGGGACGCATCGTGGCCTGGGGTGACAACCTGGACGGCCGGTGCACCGTTCCCGACGGCTTGAGCAACGTCGTCGCCATCGCCGCCGGGGATTTTCACAGCCTGGCCCTGCGCGCTTCGCCGACCCGCCCGGCAGCGCCAATCCTGGCCAGCCCGAGGTTCCTCGTGGCCACGGCGGAGCGGCCTTTCCACCATCGAATCCAGGCGCGAAGCGGGGCCGCGACTAATGGCGTGACCGGCCTGCCAACGGGGCTGACGCTGAAGCCGGACACCGGCGTGATCTGCGGACGACCGACGCAGGCCGGCCGGTACGAATTGCTGCTCTCCGTCACCAACGCCGCGGGATCGAGCGCGGAGGCGGTGACGCTGTTCGTGCACGAACCGGACGCCGCGGTTGTCGCCGGCGGGCGCGCGGTGGCCTGCTTGGGCGATCGGTTCGACCACGAAGTCGTGGCCTTCAACGGGCCGGAGTGGTTCGGAGCGGACGGGCTGCCGACGGGTTTGGCGATGGAACCGCAGACCGGCGTGATCTCCGGCGTGCCGCTGGAGACGGGCGACTTTGCGGTGAACCTGGTGGCCAGCAATCGACGGGGCTGGGGCGCGGGCTGGTTGACCGTCCGGGTGTTGCCCATCATGGCCTGGGGCAATAACGATTCAGGCCAAACCGAGGTGCCCCGCGGCTTGAGCAACGTGGTCGCGATCGCGGCGGGTGCGGAACACAGTTTGGCGCTGACGTCCGAGGGCCGGGTGGCCGCGTGGGGCGACAACGCGCAAGGCCAGACCAACGTGCCCGTCGGCTTAAGCAACGTGGTGGCGATCGCCGCGGGGACCGGACACAACCTGGCGCTCACGGCCGAGGGCCGGGTGGTGGCGTGGGGCGACAACGCGCTGGGTCAAACCAATCTGCCGGGCGGCTTGAGCAACGTCGTGGTCGTCGCGGCGGGCACGGGACACAACCTCGCACTCACGGCCGAAGGCGGGGTCGTTGCCTGGGGCGATAATGTGCAGGGCCAGACCAATGTGCCCGCGGGTCTGGGTCGCGTGGTGGCGGTCGCAGCCGGGGCAGCCCACAGCCTGGCGCTGACGAGCGAGGGCCGGGTGGTGGGCTGGGGTTGGAACGCGTTCGGGCAAATCGACGTGCCCCAAGACCTGAACTCCGTGGTGGCCATCGCGGCGGGCGATGGCCACAGCCTGGCGCTGACCGGCCAGGGCGACGTGGTGGCCTGGGGCGCGGGCACGCGCAACCCCGGCAGTTGGCCCGAGTACGGCCAGTCGCAAGTGCCCGCCGGCTTGGGCAATGTCGTGGCGCTGGCGGCCCGCGGTTGTCACAGCCTGGCGCTCACGGCCGATGGTTGCGTCGTGATGTGGGGCCGGAACGACGATGCTTTTAGCCGCGGCTTGGATCAAGGTTTGGCACCAGACGGATTGGACAATGTGGTGGCGGTCGCGACGGGAAATCGCCACCGCCTGGCGTTGCTGAGCCAACCGACCGTGCCCACGCCGCGGTTGATCTTGAACCACGGCTTGTTCGGCCTGGAACTGCAGGCGCACGGCGCACCGGGGATTTCCTGCACGCTGCTGCGGGCGTCGCAATTGTCCGGCCCCTGGCTGCCGGTGCAGGCCGTCACCTTCACCAATGCCGTCCAGGCCCTGGCCGCCCCTGTCTTCTCCGAGCCTGCGCAGTTCCTCCGGTTGTTGCGGAAATAAGCGGCGCCAACGTTAGTTCAACGCTGCGCTTCCAGCACCAGCACCCAGTCTTCGGTCGCGCCCGTCGGCGGGGTGCAATGCCACAAGCCGGCGGCATCGGCGCGCACGGTTCCCAGCGCCGCTTGCTCACCGCTCATCGGATCGAAATACGCCGCCGTCCAAGCCCGGCGCGGGCCAAGGTCGCGGAGTCGAATCGGGTCGCTGCGCGGCACCCAAACGATGCGCACGGAGTCGGCAATGCCGGCGGCTTGCGGGCCAACCGATTCGCTTGCGCCGCCGATGCGCCCCCAAGGTCCATTGCCATAGCGGCCGATTTCCTTGGCGTTCGCCCAGGTGGAGTCGTCGAAGTCCGGCGCGTCCCAACCGGGTTGAGAATCGCGCGCACTTCGCCACGTGGCGTCGGAAACGAGGCGGAGCGGGTCGCCCTCCGCGAACCGGACTTCGAGACTCGCCAGCAGGCCAGCCGGATTGGCGGAGACATTCGCGGGCTTGTTCTCGGCCACGATGGCCAGAACGTTCGTGCCGGGGCGCAGCCGCGGGGCAATGGCGTTGAATTGCCGGCCGGTTCGCCAGTTTGCGTCAGCACCCAACACCTGCCCGTTCAGCCACGCTTCGAGCCAATCGTCCGCCGAAATGAACAGGCGGGCACTGGCGATCGACCGGCCTTCCGGCACGACAAAAGTCTTCCGGAAAAACCGCCGAGCGACCGGCGCATCCTTGGCGGGATCGCCTTCCGGGAACCAAATCCAGCGGCAGCTTTCGAGCGCCAGTGCCGGTGCTTCCGCAAAGGCCGCCCATTCGGGGTGCGGCGTGAAGCGTGGCCAGGGGTAGCGCTCGAACAGCCGCTTGCCGAAGCCCACCTGGCTGGAGCCGGGCAAGCGCATCGCCTCGTCCCAGGCAATCTTGCCGTAGTTGCCGCCGTGCGGGGAAGCGCCGTGCGGCTCGCCGCGGCGGTTGCACTGCCAGATGCCGTTCGCACCATACGTGTGGCCCGCCGCGCCGTTCAACAGGCACACCCAAAACATCGCCCGCGGCCACTCGGCGGGAATGGCGTCGTTGAGCATTTCGTAACTCGCCTCGCCGTCGATGACCGGCAGGACAGGCCGATCCGTGTAGGATTCGCGCACGGTGCGCAAGGTGGGCGGCACGGCTTCGCGCTGGCCGTGCGGCGTCTGGAGCAGATCGATGTCGAGCAACGAGACGTCGTCGATCGCGTGACGCGCGCTGAGCCGGCCGATGCCCGTCGGGTGGATCGTGACGAGCCGGTGAAACGGGTCGGTTTGGCGGACGTAGCGCGCCACTTCGGTCCAGCCTTTGACCTGCGCGCGGTCGTCGTAAGGAAAGCCTTTCGCGAGGTAGTAAGGCAGGTTCGCCTCGCCGGCGATGCACCACACGACCGGCCACGCGCCGTACCGGGCGATGAGGTAGCGCCAGTGCTGCTTCGCCTTCTCGACGCCCATCCAAGGGAGGAAGTAACCCCAAGCGCCGACGA
>JAKCAB010000012.1 GCA_021839785.1 bacterium
ATCCGTACCTGATGCCGGGTTTCTGGCAGTTTCCGACCGTGTCGATGGGCCTCGGCCCGATCATGTCGATCTACCAGGCGCGGTTCAGCCGGTATCTGAAGGCGCGGGGCTTCATCAAGGAGCCGGAGCCGAAGGTCTGGTGCTTCGTCGGCGACGGCGAAAGCGACGAGCCGGAGACGCTCGGCTCGCTGACCCTGGCCTCCCGCGAGCACCTCGACAACCTAGTCTGGGTCGTCAATTGCAACCTCCAGCGCCTCGACGGCCCGGTGCGCGGCAACGGCAAGATCATCCAGGAACTGGAAGCCGCCTTCCGCGGCGCAGGCTGGAACGTGATCAAGGTCATTTGGGGCAGCGATTGGGATCCCTTGCTGGCCGCGGACAAATCGGGCCTGCTCGTGAAGCGCATGGAAGAAGCCGTGGACGGCGAGTACCAAAAATACTCGGTCGAGCCGGGCAGCTACACGCGCAAGCACTTTTTCGGCAAATACCCGGAGTTGCGCGAACTGGTGAACCACCTGACGGACGACCAGATTCGCCGGCTCACCCGCGGCGGTCACGACCCGGAAAAGGTGTACGCCGCGTACCAAGCCGCCTTGGAGCACAAAGGCACGCCGACGGTCATCCTGGCCAAGACCATCAAAGGCTACGGTCTGGGCGAGGCGGGCGAAGGCCGCAACATCACCCACCAGCAGAAGAAGCTGAACGAAAAAGAACTGCGCGAGTTCCGGTCGCGGTTCGGCGTGGACATCAGCGACGACGAGATCGCCGAGATGCCGTTTTACCGGCCGCCGGAAAACGCGACCGAGTCGATCTACCTCCAGGAGCGGCGCCAGAAATTGGGCGGTTACATCCCGGAGCGCAAAGTCACCGCCGCCCCGCTCGACGTGCCGCCGGCCGATTACTTTGCCGAACTGCACCGCGGTTCGGGCAAAATGACGGTGTCCACCACCATGGCGTTCGTGCGGCTGCTGAGCATGTTGCTGCGGCACAAAGGCGTCGGCCGCCACGTCGTGCCGATCATCCCCGACGAGGCGCGCACGTTCGGCATGGACGCGCTCTTCCGCGAAATCGGCATCTACGCGCACCGGGGCCAACTCTACGAACCGGTGGACAGCAAATCGCTGCTTTACTACCACGAGACGAAGGACGGCCAGATTCTCGAGGAAGGCATCACGGAGGCCGGGGCGCTGGCCAGTTTCATCGCCGCCGGCACGGCGTACGCCACGCACGGGGTCAACATGATTCCGTTCTACACGTATTACTCGATGTTCGGCTTCCAACGCGTGGGTGACTTGATGTGGCTCTGCGGCGACATCAAAGCCAAGGGCTTCCTGCTCGGCGCCACCTCCGGCCGCACGACGCTGAACGGCGAAGGTCTCCAGCACCAGGACGGCCACAGCCTGCTGCACGCCAGCACCATCCCGACCTTGATGACCTACGACCCGGCCTTCGCTTACGAAATCGCCGTGATCGTTGCCGACGGCATCCAGCGCATGTACGCCAAAGGCGAGGAGCTCTTCTATTACCTCACGCTCTACAACGAGAATTATTTGATGCCGCCGATGCCGGAAGGCGCCGCGAAAGGCATCCTGGAAGGCTTGTACCGGTTCAAAGCGGGATCTGATGGACTCGCGCACAAGGCGCATTTGCTGGGCAGCGGTCCGCTCATCAACGAAGCGTTGCGGGCGCAACAAATTCTCGGCGAACGCTACGGCGTCTCCGCCGACGTGTGGAGCGCCACCAGTTACAAATGTCTCCGCAATGAAGCCCTCGCGGCCGACCGTTGGAACCTGCTCCACCCGACCGAACCGCCGAGGAAACCGCTGGTCCAGACGTTGCTGGAAAAAGAGAAAGGCGTGTTCGTGGCCGTGTCCGACAACCTCAAGGCAGTGCCCAACATGATCGCACCGTGGGTGCCGGGCGGCTTGAACATCCTGGGCACCGACGGCTTCGGCCGCAGCGACACGCGCGCGAAACTGCGCCGCTTTTTCGAGGTCGATGCGGAATTCACCGTGCTCGCCACGTTGCACGCGCTCGCGCGCCAAGGTCAGCTCAAGGCGTCAGCGGTCCAGAAGGCCATCAAGGACTTGGGGATCGATCCGGAGAAAGCATTCCCGGTGTGCGTTTTCTGACCGGCCAGCCAACTCCTGCGAACCGGGTCGGTGCCGCACAGCCGCGGCAGACCGGCCCGGACCGGGGCGGGCGGTTTCCTTTTTGAACATCGCGCCCGCTGAGCCAGTCTGTTTCCGAATGCAACCGGCAGCCCGAAACTCGCACCGCGCCTGTTTCGACCATCAACCGCGCACCCGGCTCGTGTTCGGCGAAAACGTGCTCGAACGCCTCGGTGAACTCGCCCGCGAAGCCGGCGGCCGTCGGGCGCTGCTCGTCACCGACCCGGGCATCGTGGCCGCCGGTCACGCCGAGCGCGCCAGCCAATCCCTCGCCGCCGCCGGCTTGAGCGTGGCCGTATTTGCCGAGGTGCGCGAAAACCCCACCACCGTGGATGTCGCCCGCTGCGTTGCCGCGGCGCGCGCGCACGCCGCGGATTTGTTGGTGGGTCTGGGCGGCGGCAGTTCGATGGACACCGCCAAGGGCTGCAATTTCGTTTACACCAACGGCGGCGACATGCGCGATTACTGGGGCGTCGGCAAGGCCACCCAGCCGATGCTGCCGCTGATCGCGATTCCCACCACCGCCGGCACCGGCAGCGAGTGCCAGAGCGCGTCGCTCATCGCCGACGAACAGACGCATCAAAAGATGGCCTGCCTCGACCCGAAGGCCGCCGCCCGCATCGCCCTGCTCGACCCAGTGCTAACAATTTCCCAGCCGCCGCGGGTCACGGCCTGCACCGGACTGGACGCGATCGCCCACGCGGTCGAGACCGCGGTGACGCGGAAGCGCAACCCGGTTTCGCTCATGTACGCGCTCGAGGCGTTCAAGCGGCTTGTGCCCGCGTTCCCGCGGGTTTTGGCGAATCCGCGCGACTTGCCGGCCCGCGGCGAGATGCTGCTCGGCGCCGCGTTTGCCGGCCTGGCCATCGAGAACTCCATGCTCGGCGCGGCGCACGCCTGCGCAAATCCGCTCACCGCGCATTACGGCATCGCGCACGGTGAGGCGGTGGGCTTGATGCTGCCCGCGGTGGTTCGCTTCAACGCCGCCGACAAGGCGGCCCGGCTGGCTTACGCGGAACTGGCCTCGGCGCCCGAAATCGCGTGCGTCAGCGACGGCCTGGAGCCAGCGGTCGCGGCGCTGATCGACCAACTGGACGACTTCCTGAAACTCGCCGGCTTTCCGCGTTCGCTCGCGGAGCGGGGATTGGAACGGAGCGCGATTCCGATGCTAGCTGCCGAAGCCGCCAAACAGTGGACCGCCCAATTCAATCCGCGTCCGCTGACCGTGCCGGACTTCGCGGCGCTTTACGAAGCCGCCTTCGCGCCGCGGGTCGCCACGCCACGATAGGCTGGCGAACCGGTCTTGGTCTAGCTTTCGCGGTCGATTTCTCCCGCGGCAAATCATGCAAATGCTGCCGCCCGGCCCGTGAAACCTGCCCGGCGCCGGCGGCGCGCCGCTTTCCCACGCGGCTTACGACACCGCAGCCGCTAACGCCCAGGCAATGACTGCCCGCCGTTTCCTGCATCCGCCTCAAGCCGGCTGGAAGCCGGCGCGCCTGAGTTTCGGTTGAGCCGGGGCTTACGAAGCAGTCAGCCGGATGCACTCCACCGATACCCTCATCCCTGCCCTCTCTCATCGGATGGGAGAGGATGCCGCAGGGCGGGTGAGGGTGGCGGTGGCGGACTTCAGGTCAGCGTGACCGCGAGGGTTTCGCCCGCAGCAATCTGGACCGGCGAGCCGAAATCCAAAGTCACCCCGTCCCCCTTGGATTTCGTCTGCACCGCCACCGGCTGGCCCGCCACGCGGACCACGGCCCCGGCAATCTGAGCGAGCGTCTCCAACTCGATGCTGCGCACTTTGAACGTGCCTGACACGACCGCGATTTCATTAATCTGCTGCGCGCGTTCCCGTTTCTGGCTCAAGGATCCCCAGCCCTCCGGAGCCACGAAGAGCGCTTTGAACCCGTCTGGGCTGATGCGCGGCGCAAACTTCACCGTCCGACTCAAGCCATCGTATTCCCAACCCGCCAGCGCCAATAGCAGCGACCAGCTCGACATCGCCCGCGCGTAATGCCCGCCGCATTCGATCTCGTTCCACGGATTGCGCGGGATCGGCGCCCGCGGCCGGCCGTCGTAACGCTCGCGCGCGCCTTTGGCGATGGCCAGGCCTTCCTCGACCAGCCCCTCGAAAATCATGTGCGCGGCCACCTGGTACTAGATGCCGGTCCAAACTTCGTCCGAGTACAACATCACCTGCGCCGGCCGGCCGCCTTTCGGCCAGGTGCAGATGATGAGGCCCTTGTCGCCATCGCCGGCAAAGGCCCGCGGGGCGTGCTTCCAACCGGTGAGATCGGATTTCCAATTGTATTTGAAAACGGCCCGCAAGGCCGAAACGACCTTGTCCCGCGGCAGCAGGTAGCCCAAACCGAGTTGGTGCGCCCACCATTGGCCGATGAGTTGGTCGCTCAGGCAACCCGGACCGACCTCACCGCCACGCTGGGCGTAGTCTGGCAAGTGTTGCTGGAAGTACTCGCCGTTCCAGCAAAGCTCCACCAGTTTGCGCTGGCCTTTGACGAAAACCTCGCGAAAGCGTTGCGCGGTGACGCTGTCGCCCAGGCGCCGTGCCCATTCCTCGCCGGCTCGCAGCGCGGCCAGGTAGTAACCGCTGATGAACGTCGTCACGCCGTGCAGCGCCTCGTCGTACGTGTTCCACTGG
>JAKCAB010000702.1 GCA_021839785.1 bacterium
GGCAGCATCCACGGCTTCGGGCAAGTCAATTACTCGGCGCGGCCTGACTTCGAAGCCTCGCCGGACGGCGATGGCCTAGGCAAATACGGCTTCCTTTTAGGTGAGGAACGCATCCAATTGAAGTTGGAAGCGCGTTCGACCAACGGCGTATGGAGTGTGCTGGCCAAGCCCGAGTTTTTTTACGACGGCGTGGAAGAGGAATTCGGCGCGGACCTGCGCGAGGGCCACCTCGACTATACGCGCAAGGCCTGGGACGTGCGGGTCGGGCGACAGATTCTCACCTGGGGCGTCGGCGACCTGGTCTTCATCAACGATGTGTTCCCCAAAGATTACGCAGCATTCTTCTCCGGCCGGCCGCTCGAATATCTCAAGCTGGGCGTCGATGCGGTGGACGTGAACCTTCAAGCCGACGCGCTCTCGGCGGAGTTGGTCGCCATTCCGCCCGGTTTGTTCACGCCGGACAATCTGCCGCCGCGCGGTCGTTTCTTTCAGTTCGATCCGTTCCCGACACTGCCGCGCGAAACGGAAGAGCCTTCCGCGCAGTTGCAGAACACCGAAGCCGCGCTGCGGCTCTACCGCACCGTGGCCGACACGGAACTGTCGCTCTACGCCTACCACGGTTTCTGGCGAAGCGGCGCGTTCACGCCCGACGATCCGGCTGCGCCAACGCAAGCGATCAAGTTCTTCCCCGAACTGGCCGTCTTCGGCGCCAGCACGCGTCGCAGCGGCTTGGGCGGTGTGTGGGGCGCGGAGGTCGGCTACTACGATTCGCTTGATGACCGCAGCGGTAAAGATCCCACCATCGAGAACTCGCAGTTTCGTTTTCTGCTCACCTATCAGCGGCAGCTTGCTCAGGACTTCACCGGCAGCCTCGAATACTACGGCGAATGGATGCAGGACCACGCGGCTTACAGCCGCAGTCTCCCGGCGGGCTTCCCCTCGCGTCCCGAGTTGCGCGACCTCATCGGCCTGCGTCTGACCAAGCTGCTCCGCTACCAGACGCTCAAGCTTTCGCTCTTCACCTTCTACAGCCCGCAAGCGCGCGATGTTTTCCTGAACCCTGAAATCAGCTACAACTTCACGGACCGCTGGTGGGCCGCGGTGGGTGGGAATGTCTTCGGCGGTCCCGGCGACTCGTTCTTCGGCCAGCTTGGTCGCAACGACAACGTTTACCTGACAGCACGCTACAGCTTTTAGTTGACTGACGATGAAACTGCGCGAGAGCGGGATGCCGGAAGAATCTTATTGGGAAACGTTGTTCGACGTGCCGCTGATTTTGGACCGCCTGAGAATCGACGCCCGGATCCAGCACGTGGTGGAGTTGGGCTGCGGCTATGGCACGTTCACGATTCCAGTGGCTCAGCGGATTTCCGGGGCGCTGAGGACCTTCGACATCGACGAGACGATGATCGAACGGACACGCCGACGGGCCGCTGAAGCGGGCGTTTGGAACATCTTCTATGTCGTGCGCGACGTCTTTGCCGACGGCTTCGGGGGCGAAGCCTCCAGCCAGGATGCCTGCCTGCTGTTCAACATCCTCCATGCGGAGCAGCCGGACCGGTTGTTGCGCGAGGCGGGGCGCGTGTTGCGGCCGGCCGGGCGCCTGGGCATCATCCACTGGAACTATGATCCTGCCACCCCCCGCGGGCCGTCCATGTCCATCCGGCCCCGGCCCGAGCAATGCCGCGCCTGGGCCGAAGCGGCAGGCTTTCGGCTCCTCGCCCCCGGCATTATTAATCTGCCACCCTACCATTATGGGATGGCGCTGGAACGCCCGTGAGTGGCGGCACCGCCGCCGGCAAAACGCCGGATCGGCGAGCAGACCTTGGCGCTGCGCAAGCATCGAATGAACGCCACCCCTGAAACCAGACGCCCAGCGCGCTGGCTCAACCGCACCGTGCTGGGCATCGGACTGGCGTCGCTCTTCAGCGACTGGGCGCACGAGATCGCCACGGCGGTCTTGCCGGCCTTCCTCGCGACGATGGGCGTGGCGGCGGCGTGGCTGGGCCTGATCGAAGGCGTGTCCGACGGGCTGTCGAGCTTCGCCAAAATGGCGAGCGGCTATTACACGGACCGCTTCCGCCGCCGCAAACCGATCGCGGTGGCGGGCTACGTGGTGACCGCGCTGGGCACGGCGTCGTTTGGGCTCGCCGCCACCGCCTGGCACGTGCTGGTGGCGCGGTCGCTGGCGTGGCTGGGACGCGGCGTGCGCACACCCGTCCGCAAGGCGCTCCTGGCCGGCGCGGTGACGAAGGAGACTTACGGCCGCGCCTTCGGTTTCGAGCGGATGATGGACACGTGCGGCGCGATTGTCGGACCGGCCACGGCGGTCGCGTTGCTGGCGGCGGCCCACCATCATTACCCGACGCTGTTTGCCTGGACGCTCGTGCCGGGGCTGCTGGCCGCGGCGCTGATCGCGTTTGTCGTCGTCGAAAAGGAGCGCCAGCCGGTGAAGCACGTTTCTTTCGGCGAAAGCCTGCGGGCGTTGCCGAAACCGTTCCGGCGATTCCTGGTGGCGGTGGGCCTGTTTGGCGCGGGTGACTTCGCGCACTCGATGCTGATCCTGCTGGCGACGCAACGGCTGACGCCGTCGCTGGGCGCGGCCAAGGCGGCGAGCCTCGCGGTGGGACTGTATCTGCTGCACAACGTCTTTTACGCGTCGTTCGCCTTTGTCGCGGGCTGGCTGGCGGACCGGGTGGACAAGCGGCGCTTGCTGGCCGCGGGTTACGCGCTGGCGGCCGTGATGGCGGGCGCCATCCTCGCGCTGCCGGTGAGTGTTTGGACGCTGGCGCTCGTGTTCGCGGTTGGCGGAATTTACGTGGCGGTCGAGGAAACGTTGGAAGACTCGCTGTGCGCGGAACTGGTGGGCGAAGCGCATCACGGCCTGGCCTTCGGCACGCTGGCCACGGTGAACGGCGTGGGCGATTTCCTGTCCAGCGTGGTGGTGGGCGCGCTGTGGACCTGGGCGGGCACGACCGCGGCGTTCGGCTACAGCGCGGTGCTGTTCCTGGCCGGCGCGTGGCTGGTGCTGCGGCTCCGCCCGGTGGAGGCGTAGGCCGGGTGGCGCGTGCGAGACTCCGCGAGGCGCCGGAAGCAGGCGCATTCAACCCAGCAGCCGTTTCAAGGTCTGGGCGTTGCGGAAGGCGCAGCCTTGAAAGTCGTTGTTGAAGTAAGCCCAGATCTCGCGGGCGCCGCTGGCCTGAAGTTTTTCCGCCCACGCCTCCAGCTCCGCCTCCGCGTAATCGTGTCGATACCACTGGCTCGCGCCGTGGAACCGGACGTAAATGGCATCGGCGGTCCTGACCACGTCCGCCGGCAGCCGCGGCGCGCTTACCGAGCAAAAAATCAGGCCAGCGTCCCGAAACGCCGTGAACACCGCGTCGTTCCACCAACCGGCGTGGCGGAACTCGACGGCGTTGCGGTGACGCGGATCAAGCTGGCTCACGATCGCGCGCAACCGCGCGGCGGTGTAGTGGAAGCTGGGCGGCAGTTGAAACAGGAAACAGCCCAGGTGCCCGCCCAGCACGTCGGCGAACTGACAGAATTCGCGGACCAACTCCTGGGTGCCTTGGAAGCGCTTCAGGTGGGTGATGCGCCGGTTGACCTTGACGCTGTACTGGAAGCTGGGCGTCGCTTGCCGCGCCCAGTTTTGCACCGTCGCCGGCCGCGGCCAGTGGTAAAAAGGCGAGTTCAGTTCGACGGTGTCGAACGCGCCTTGGTAGTGGCGCAACCATTGGCTGGACGGCAGGTCCGCGGGATAGACCACGCCCTTCCAATGCTGGTAATACCAGCCGGAGCAACCGATTCTCGCGTGCCCGATTTTCATCAGCGGCCAACGAGGTTCCGCGTTCAAGGTTCAATGCCGGCGAAATAGCCACGCCAGCAGCGTCAACACCAGGCTGAGGAGCAGACAGGTCGCCAGTGGGAAGTAGAACTTGAAGTGCGGCCGCTCCACCGCGATGTCACCCGGCAGCCGCCCCAGCCACGGAATCTTCGGCCCCAGCCACAGCCACAGGCCCGCGCCGACCAGCACCAGGCCCACCACGACGAGCCACTTACCGATCTCGTTCATTGCCTTGGCGACAATATAGCCCAAGCAGCCGGCGACGGGAACATACGCGTCTGGTGCGACCCAGAACCGCTTTGAGGGGTATGGCAATGCCGCCAGGCTGCGTACTCTACTTGGTTCTCAAATTACCCTCACGGTTTATCGAAGAACGCAAGCTGCTCCATTGCGGTAGGTTCAAGAGGGTCGGTCTTCCTGGATAGATTGGTCACCAAGGCCTCGGTCATCGGATGGCGTAGATCTTCGGTGGAGCCGACATGGTAGAAATGCTGCCGGGTAATAAGCTGGAACCGAGGCTCGGTCCAATTCCGCTCTAACAGCAGGTTCGTTCTGAACTCGTTGCTATGCCATGTAGAGAGGATGAATTTACAGGGAAGTCGTTTCAGCAGCTCGGCCAAATCGTTCTCGTCCTGTTCTGACCACGAGTTAAAGTAGTCCACATGTCGGCCAGCATATGGCGGATCGGCATAGACGAAATCTCCCGGTTCGGCTTTCGCCAACGTCGCCCGGAAATCAGCAGCCTCGAAAGTCCAATCCTTGTTTGCGATCACCTCCCCAATCCGTCGCAGTTGATTTGTGATCTTCGAGACATATTGCACCGCGAATCGGTCAGGTTTCCGGCAGAATGGCACGTTGAACTTGCCGGAGCGATTGAACCGCATGACGCCGTTGAAGCAGGACCGGTTCAGGAACAGGAAGTCTAGCGAGTTGGGACTGGCATTGAAACGCTCACGGACCTCGTAAAAGTGTTCTTCG
>JAKCAB010000735.1 GCA_021839785.1 bacterium
CGGCCGGTGGCCGGCGGGGTGTCCCCAGAACTGGTGACTGGTGGGGAACCGAGGCTCGGCTATTGTGTCGCCGTTGTTGCCGCACTTTGTTCTCAGGTGCGCGTGTGTGAAAGGGCCGGACCTGTTTGTCCGGCCTTTCTCTTTTTCCCGGCCGGTCGGCCTTGCGCAAGCCGGCCAGAGCCAGCCGCTGCCGAGCGCCGCAGCAATCCAGGAACTCGTCTGCCGTGGACAAATCGCGGTGTGGCTATGGCATGGCGACGGTTTTTGTCCCTTCCGCCTTCTTCAGATCGATCACCAATTCGCGCCCGCCCACCCGGACTTTATGCCGGCCGTAGAAGGCCCGGATTTCGCACCGACCGTTCGCGTCGGCGCGGCCTTGCCACTTCGTCCACCACCAGCCGAACACCAGGTCGCGGTAGGCTTTGGCCGCGGGCGTCGGGGTCCAGTCGCGCCGGTAGAGCGAGGAAACGGGAATCCAGTTGGCGCCTTCCCAGAAGCCCCACATCAGAATGCCCTCGACGGCCGGGTGGGCGAAGCAAATCCGGTAGTACTCGGTGATCGCCTTGGCTTTGGCCTGTTCTTCCTCGTCGGTTAGCCGCGCGCCGCGGTTCTGATAGTGCTTGGACCGCTGGCCGGGGAAGTTGAACTCGGTCACGCGGATCGGGAGTTTGAACTCGGCGAGCCGGTCCAGCGCGTGCCGCAAGGCCGCGGGATCGAACGTGTCGCCGTGGAGATGACCCTGCACGCCGATGCCGCCGATCGGCACACCCTCCGCCTGCAACTTGCGGATGTGAGCGACGTAGTCCTCCAACCGCCGGCCGGTGAGCACATCGTAATCGTTCACGTACAGGACGGCGTTCGGATCGCCTTCGCGGACCCAGTCGGCCATCTGCCTGGTGATGCCGGAACCGAGGCGCTGGGCGTAGTAGTCCGCGTGCATCATCTCGTTATTGAGATCGTACTCGGCGAACCGGCCGCGGTAGCGCTGCCCGATGTCGAGGGCGCGCTGTTTGAGCGTGGCGCGCAGGTCATCGTCGGACAGCGCCTTCAACCAGGGCTGCACGAAATTCGGCACGCCCCAGAAGATATTGTGCCCGCGCAGCGGCAGGGGGTTCGCGTCCGCCCAGGCCAGGATCGCATCGACGACCGAGTAATCCACCTGGCCGCGCTCGCGCTCCATCGAATGCCATTTCAGCGCGTTCTCGGTCACGGCGGCGTTGAAATTGGCGAGGAAGATCTTTTTGTAGGTGGCCGCGTCATCGGCATTGACCCGCCCGCCGAACATCTGGCTGGCCAGTGCGGCGCCGAACCAGAACTCGTGGCGGACTTGTTCCACGCGCACCTCCGCGCCGGGCGTGGTCTGCACGACCAGCGTGCCCCTGCGGTTTTTCGCGATTGCGTCGTCGAGGGCGTCGGCTCGGGCGGAAGCGTGGGACGCGCAAGCGAGGCTCAATAATAGCGTGGGCAGCAAAGACCGGGAGTTAAAGACACACTGGTTTTCGGGCGCGTCGAGGCGGCTTGGCCGCTTCGGTAAATCCTGGGTTTTCACCGGGCGCTGCTTAACCCACAACGACGGAACCAAACAAGCGCCAAATCGAGCGCGAATCCCGCGACGCCCGCCGCTCAAACGTCGATGACCGGGCCGTTGCCGCCATCCTGCGGCGGACGCGGGCGGCCATCGCGGCGCGAGCGGCGAATCGGGATCCGGCTGTCCGGCGTGCCCAGGAGCGCGTTGGTGGCGATCGACACCACGCTGATCAGCAGTCCGCCCCAGAACGCCGCGCCGAACGTCTCGACGTGGAACGACTTCACAAGCTGCCCCACGACAAAGAGGAGGAAGGCGTTAATGAACAGGGTGAAGAACCCCAGGCTCGCCACCAACAGCGGCAGCGACAGCACCAACATCACCGGTTTCAGGAAGGCATTCAGGATGCCGAGCAGCAACGACGCCGCCAGCAAACCTGGCACCGTGTCGTAGCGGATGCCGCGCACAATGTTGGCCGCCACCAAGACGCCCAGCGTGGTGATGGCCCAGCGCTGGAGGAACGGCTTCCAGCTTTTCACCCGTTCGTTCACACCACCAAGATGCCCGAAAAGCCGGCGTGGCGCGAAAACTCTTTGCCGACCCAGTCGTGCATGCGGCCCGGCACCCTCAGCGTTCGCGGAACTTGGCGGGAGCGCCCGGCAACTTGGCGAGATCGAGTTCGAGCTTCGTCTGCCCGCCGTCGGTGATGGCGCCAACCGTAAAGGCGCCCCAGACGCACAGCGACAGCTCCGCCCGGCCTTGTTTGGGCACGACCACCACCTTGTCCGGGTTGAAGGTGTTGTGCAGGAAGAAGCGCACGGGTGCCGTCAACGGCTTGGCCGGATCGGTGGCGGTCACGGCGATGCGCCTCTCGAACCTCAGGTTGCGGGTTCGCCGCTGCGGTAAAGGTTACTTTCGCTGCGCGCTCCACTCCGAGGGGACCTCGCTGCCGTTCATCTCCGTCCTGGCCAAGCCGAAGAGCTGGCCGTCCACGAGCTTGCCGGACATGCGATAAGTCATCGTCCCGCCATTCGCGCGATCGCGGGTTACGGTGCAGGAAAACTCGTTGCCGGCGACCTTGCCGTCCTGGATTTCCAACCAGCGATCCGGCCCGCGCACGATCTTGCCGGTCACGCGGTCGCTGTCCTGCTTGAGAATCATGGTCGACCCGACCGGGTTGCCGTCGGGGCCTTTCATGGTCCAGGTCCACTCGCCGGTGAGATTCGCGCCCACGGCGGCTGCGCCTATCGGGGTGTCGCCCAGAATGTGACTGAGCAGGCCTTCGATGGAACTGGCCCAGATTTCGTACGCCGGCGGGGTCAGGTGGAGGTAATCCGGCATTAGCGACGCCGCGATCAAGCCGTGGGCATCGACGAATTTGTAGCCGAAATCCACGTAGAACACGTCACGGTTGTCGCCGAGCCGCTGCAAAATCTGATTGACCTCCAGCAGCTTGCCGCGTTGAGGCTGCGGGTTTTCGCCGCGCGGGAAAATCGCGATCAGGATTACCTTCGTGTCCGGCAGCTTGTCGCGCAGCTTTTTGACGATGGCGGTGACGCCTTCGGCGATTTGCTCGACGGTGTTGTCTTCGCCGTTGGAGTTGTTCGTGCCGATCATGACGACCGCGGCCTTGGGCTTGAGGCCGTCGAGATTGCCGTGGTCGAGCCGCCACAGGACGTGCTGGGTGCGGTCGCCGCCGATGCCGAGGTTCACGGCGTGGCGGTGGGCGTAGTAATTGGCCCAAACCTCTTTGCCCGCGCCTTCCCAACCTTGGGTGATCGAGTCGCCGATGAAGATGACCTGCGCCTTGTCGCCCGCCTCGGCCACGCGCTCGTTGAGCAACTTCTGGCGCTCCTGCCAGCCGCGGTCGCCGCGCGGCGCGGGGTCGATGGCGGAGTGGGCGTAGGTTGAAGGGAGGTGTAAAGCCAGGCCCAGCAGCCCGGCAACGATAAGGCGGATTTGGGTGTTCATGCGGGCGGACTATTCACCGCCGGCACGGGAAACGCCAGCGTTCTCGCGCTCCGCTCAACCCGGAAGCGGCACCGCTTCGAGGGTTTCGGCGACCGGCGTTTGCCGGTCATTCTGCGGGCGGTGGTGGCGTGGCTTCGCCGTTGGCGGGCGCGTTGGTCCGGGGCACGCGTTGAAACGTCTCCGCGCCGGTTTTCGGGTCGGTCCGCAGTACCGGCCGCTGGCCCTTCGGAAATAACCCGTAACGTATCAACATCCGCACGTCCATTCGCGACCGGGCGTTCGTGGCCAGCGGCGGCGTTGGTGCCCGCTCTCTCCAGAAAAGGGGCGTCGCGCAATCCGATGGCCACAGGATCCGGGAGTAATGGTGGATTGGGCAGATCAGCCCGGCCGTTGGATGCGCATTGGGTCCACCCGCCCCGATCCGAAATTCGTAAGTGACATTGGTGGCCGTCCAGTGATCCCAGTCGTGGGCCGCCACATGCGATTGATCCGCGGGACAGACCAGCACCTCCGGTGAGGGTAATTCGTTGGTCAGCACATGAAAGTCCGGCGGCAAGTGGAGGGAATGCGCCACAGTCCATTCCCCGATGGCATTCGAGATGGCGTCCATGTCTTGAACGCATTGTTCGGCTTGCAGCGTCCGAAGCGTCTCCGGTCGCATGGTCAGCGCGACGCCCTCAGCGCGACACCAACCGGCAAAGCCTAAGCAGGCCAGCATCGCGACGACGCCGAAACCGATCATGACCGCGACGTGCGACATTACCCGCGCGAAGCTCTGATCCTGTCTCCGGAAATTGCGGTAGGCACAAACAAGAGGCACGGCAAAGAAGCCAATCCCGAGCAGCGTCCAGAGAGTCAGCGCGGCGATACCGCCCGGGCACGCGAACGTCCGGCCTTCGATTTCGAAAGGGAGGAGCCAGTTCAAAACCCACGCGTGATTAGCCGGCGAATCGAACCAACCTATAATCAGGGTCTCCAGGATGAAGGCAATCGGCGTGGCCCACAGCATCGCCCGGATCGTGCTGCCGGCCAACGACGAGACATACAGCCCCAACGTACAGAGCGCGCCAACTTGGAGCACCACAGCAAAAACCTGCCAGAACGGAGGATTGGCCCACCCCGGAGCCACTCCGCCCCAGAGGATCGCCACCGGCAAAAACGCCACCAACGCCACGGCAACGCCGATCACCACACCCGCCTTCACCCACCATTGCTTCCGGGCCGTCAGTGGCTGGGTCAGTTGCCACTGGAGCGTTCCCGCCTGGCGCTCCTCGGCACAGGCCAACGCTCCGATGAGCAGACTGCCCAAGCCCACATAAATGAGAT
>JAKCAB010000401.1 GCA_021839785.1 bacterium
GCGGCCGGCGGTTCACGCTGCTCGACACCGGCGGCATCGGCCTGCTCCGCGGCGAGAAGGCGGACGACGTCATCCTCCGCGCGGCGCTCGACCAGGTGCAGGTGGCCCTTGAGTCGGCGGACGTGGTGGTGCAGGTGGTGAACGTGCAGGAAGGGGTGGTGCCGTTGGACCGCGAAGTGGCCCAGCGCCTGCGCCAGGCCGGCAAGCCGGTGTTGGTCGCCGTGAACAAGGCGGACAACCCGCGCACCGAGGCCGGTTTGCCGGAGTTCGCCGAACTGGGCTTCGACCAGCTCTTTCCGGTTTCGGCGATCCATGAACGCGGCGTGGAGCCGTTGCTCGACGCCGCGGTGGCGTTGCTGCCGATTGCGGAAGCGAAGCCTGATGAACCGGCTGGCGAAACGGGAGTGACGCCGGAACCAGGCGAGTCGCCGACCCCCGAACCGTCAGTCGCCGTACCGCTCAAGCTCGCCATCGTCGGCCGGCCCAACGTCGGCAAGTCGTCGATCATCAACGCCCTCACCCAGTCCGAACGCGTCATCGTCAGCTCGGTTCCCGGCACGACCCGCGATTCGGTGGATGTGCCCTTCGAGGTCGAGACCGAAGGCACGCGCGAGCGCTTCGTGCTCATCGACACTGCGGGCATGAGAAAGGCGCGGCGCGTCAACGAGTCGATCGAGTTCTTCAGCGTCAAGCGCGCGGAGGACTCGATCGCGCGGTGCGACATCGTGGTGTTCGTGCTCGACGCCGCGAGCGGCATTCTCGAACAGGACAAAAAGATCGCCGACAAGATCGTCGAGGCGCGCAAGGGCTGCATCGTGGTCATGAACAAGTGGGACCTCTACGCCGAGCAGGTGCGTCTGGCCCGCGAAGAAGCGGTGAGCAAATTGCGCAGCCGGGCGCCGCGCGAAGGTGGCGGACAGCGAATGACCACCCTCGCCGAATTCGGGCAATGGGTGCAGGAGAAACTGTTCTTCCTCGACTACGCGCCGGTGATTTTCACCTCCGCCCACGACGGCACGAACCTGGATCGCCTGCTCGAAGCGGTGCGATACGTGGCGGCGCAGTTGCAGCAGAAGGTGCCCACCGCCGTGTTGAACCGCACGCTGCGCGACGCCATCGACCGCCGGCAACCGGTCAGCGTCAGCGGCAAGCGGCTCAAGTTTTTCTACGCCACCCAAACGCGCCAGGCGCCGCCGAGCTTCCTTCTCTTTGTGAGCGACAAGCGGCTGTATTCCGAGGCGTACGCCAAGTACCTGCGCGATCAGTTGCGGCAGGCCTTCGGCTTCGAAGGCTGCGCGTTGGTCCTGAACGCGCGCAATCGCGAACAGACCGAAAACCCGCGGCCCGCGCCCCGACCCGCGCGCGGTCGGAGCCGAACCGGCCCGCGCGGCCCGCACCTTCACCGCCATCCGCCGGGCGCCCGCAAGCCGGCTCGCCGCGGACGGCGACGCCCCTGAACGAAAGGACCGCCCATGCCCTGGCCTGCTGATTACCACATGCACACGCCGCTCTGCCGGCACGCGGTTGGCGAACCCACCGACTACGCCGCCCACGCCGAGGCTCGGGGCCTGACTGAGATCGGTTTCTCGGACCATAGCCCGATGCGGCAGGACGATTTCGACGAGTGGCGGATGCGATTGGATCAACTCGACGAGTATGTCCAGCAGGTGGCGCGGGCCCGGCGCGACCACCCGAGGCTCGCGATCAAGCTGGCGCTGGAGGTCGATTACCTGCCCGGCCACGAAGCGTGGATTCGCGAGCTCGCGGCGCGGCATCCGTGGGATTACCTGATCGGCTCGGTCCATTACGTCTCCGACTCCTGGGACATCGACAACCCGAAGAAGCTCTCGCAATGGCGCGAGCGCGACCCGTTCGAGGTGTGGGCGTTGTACTTTGAGCGCCTGACGATGGCCGCCGAGTCGGGGCTGTTCGAGATCATCGGCCACGCCGACCTGGCAAAAAAATTCTGCTTTTACCCCCAGCAGGATTGCACGCCGCTCTTCCGGCGGTTCCTCCAGGCCGCGAAGCAACGCGGGAGCGCCATCGAACTGAACACCGCCGGCCTGCGCAAAGACTGCCAGGAGATTTACCCCAGCCGGGCGATCCTCGGCCTGGCCCGGGAACTTGGCGTGCCCATCACGTTCGGTTCGGACGCGCACGCACCGGGCGAGGTAGGCGCCGATTTCGACCAGGCCGTGGCTCTGGCGCGCAGCGTGGGCTACACCCATTGCCGGCGGTTCACGCAGCGCCGCGCCCAGACCACGCTCATCTGACCCAACGCCCGCGCCCGTAGCGCCTCGGGTCCGTAATCGAGCCGGTTGGGACAATTATTGTCGCAATTGCGACATAATTTGTGCACGGGCAGCATGCTCTCTGCGCTGGACTTCGCCAGCGAGCAGATGATCCCCGGCCTCGAAACAAGCGCGCCGAAACCGCGCATTACTCTACTCGAGGTTGCCACGGCCTGGGTTTGGTACGGAGTCGAATGACCTCCTCCCAATCAGCACCTCTTGGTGGTGGTCCGTAAGGCGCAGAACGGCAAAACCCGCACTCCGCAGCCACGCCTGCCAGTGCGCGAAACGGCTCGGCGGGTGCGGATGATGCCGGCCCTCCGCGGCATGGATCTCGTCCATCAACCGAAACCCACTCGGCGAGAAGTCAGCCAACACCAGTTTCCCGCCAGGCTTCAACACGCGCAGCATTTCGCCGAACACGCGCTCCGGGTCGTCGAGGTGATGAAAGACGTTCCAGGAAGTCACCGCATCAAAGCTCCCCGCCGGCCACGGCAGCCACCGCGCATCCTGGACGACGAACCGAATGCGGTCGGCGACCCCCGCATACGCCGCCTCCAACCGCGCCTGCTGCTGTTCCTCGCCGCTCACGTCCACGGTGGTCACGTTGGCGACGTGCCGGACCAGCGGCACCACGAACCGGCCTTTGCCGGTGCCGATGTCCAGCACGCGGCCGCGCAGGGGCAGCGCCTGCTCGATCACAAACCGCACGCTGGCGTCCGGATCGAAGCCGAAGCGTCGGTGGGTGGCGTTGCGTTTCTGGAGCTGCCGGTGATTGGCAGCCGCGTCCTTCTGTTTTTGGCTCATGCGGATGGCGCAGGGTGGAGATCGATGTCGGTTCAGAAGTGGTAAGTGACCGCGACGGCGCCAAATTTCGAGATCCGATCCTGGCCGTCAAATTCTTTTCCCCAGATCACGTAGGAAAACGTCGCCTCGAACCGCCGGGTCCAGAGCGAGACGCCGAATTCGCCCGCCGGAAAGAACGGTTTCTCATGCACGCTGGGACCGTCCCGGAAGCTGTTCCCGTCCAGCGTCAGGTTGTGGGCGACCAGGTTGGCACCGCCCCCCGCGAACAGGTACGCGCCGAACTTCCGAGGCGCGGGCGTGCCGGCCCGGGACTGCGGAAAGGGCAGATTGCCCAGGCCGCGCATCAAGGTCGTGCCGAAATCGTCTGGCAGATGGTAGCCGAGGCGGAACTGCGCGTCCGCCTGGGCTTGAATGAGCACGTTGCCAAGCATCGCCCCCACCATCGGAATGGCTTCGGCGCCCCAGCCGGTCTCCGACTCGAACAGCGTGTAACGGCGCCGGTGTTCATAGACCAGGTTCAGGATCGGCTCGTTCTTCAGTTGATAATTCCAGCCCTGCGGTTCGTCGTCGCCGATGAGCTTGTGGACGGCCTTCTGCGTTTCCTCCGCGAGCGACGCGGGACCGACCACGCCGGTGATCAGCTTCAGCCCGTGAAACCGGTTCTCATCCATGAACTGCGTCGAAAGCGCGCCGTAAAGCATGCCGGCATACGGGCGGTCGGCGGGGTCCGGTATGGGGCGGTTGATATCCGCGGGCGTCACCATGATCTGAACCAACTCGTAGCTCGCGATCCAGCGGCCGTCCTCGGCGCCGAACCATTTCCAGAATCCGCCCAGCAATCCCGGCCCCTCGCGGGAAAACGCCAGCGAAATGCCGTTCGAGTAATTCTCGTCGGTGCCGGCCAGAGCATCGTTCTCCCAGCGCAGGGAGACGGCGTTGCGGGGCGCGGGCGGGGAGCCGAGCGCGGTGCCGGAGACGGGCGTCCGCGCGGGCGCCGCGCCGTCACCGCCCCATACCACGGGCAAGGCCATCCCGCAGTTCAGACTGACTGCCAACACCCAAGATTTTCGTGACCGTTTCATAGTTCGTCGAAGGCAATCGCATTCTGGTCTGCCCACGTGACCGAAGCCCCCTGACCTTGGCGGCCTGTCCGCCGACTCTTCCACCGGCCGTGGTTCCGAGTCCGTCGCCCGGTTTACGACCGCTATTGAGTCGCGAGACCCCGGATGGTTACATCAAAGAGCTTTGTGCCTCCTTTTCGTGAGAAGAGACTCGAACCCGGCAAACAAGGCTGGTTTCCCAACGGAAAGGCGTGCGTCCCGTGCCGCAGCAAAGCCAGCACCGCCAGACCCAGCATCAGCCCCGCCACGAAGCGGACGGCCACCTGCAGGCGCGTGTGGGTCAGGCGGAACAGCGCTGGCAACGAGCCACCCGCCCGCGACGCGAGAAACACCAGCCCGCAATAAAGCAGGAGCGAGTCATGGCGGCATCGTCCAGTGGCCGCCGCTGCCGGCAGACCCGGCCGCGACGCTGCCCTCCGGCCGCAGTTTAATGCGCAAACCGAGTCCCGGCGGATTGGCCGCGCGGCAGATCACGCAACGTGGGTGCTGGGCGCTCCGCAGGCGGGCGAATCGGGAGACGCCGGAACCGGGCAGAGGATTGGGTATCAAAAGGTGCGCGATCGGCGTGAGCACGCGGCCGCCGCCGAAGCCCGCGCAGTGGTA
>JAKCAB010000766.1 GCA_021839785.1 bacterium
CAGAAGGGCAAGGAGAATGTCGGGCAGAAGTTCACCCTGATCGTCCCGAATCAAGCCGCAGAGCGTGCCCAGTTCGCCGTAGTACCGATCCCGAATCTGACGGAACCGGTCCTTGAGGATCTGACCGTTCCCATCGAATTCGCGGCCGGAGGAGAGCGCCTGGCCATCCACCAACTCGGCCCGCCCAGCCAGCTTCTCCGCTTCCGCCGCCAGTTTCTGGAACGAGTTCGGGTACTGACTGAACTCGACCGGATCAAAGAGGAACGGGACGTATTCCGGTTCGTATTCGCGGTGGGTGCTGGCGAGTGTGCCCTGGCCGCCGGCCTGACTGACTTCGACACCGACGAAGGCGAGCCGGCCCTCCGCCGTGGAGGACCGCAGCCGACGCAACTCTTCCACGAGGGACATCGCCTTGCTAAGTTCGGAAGCCGCGGGCGCCGGCTGGCCGGCAAACATGTTCGCCAGGAGGAGTTGCTGTTGCAGGCCGGCGATCTTCGCGTCGAGAAACGCCAGCAAGTCGGCGGGGTTGTAGGCCACGATCGTTGGGTCCTGATAGCCGATGAATTCCTTGAGCCGGCCGACTTTGATGAGCGTCTCGCCCTGGAGCGCCAACGCCCGCGCGAAGGCGTCGAGGAAGCGGTTGACCTGATCGGCCACGGCCGACGCGGGGATGAACGGATGGGAGCCGTCCACGAGCGAGGCGTCAACCGGCTGTGCCGCGAGAGCGACCATCTCAGCGGCTGCTGCTTCGTAGAACCTGAGCGCGGAGTTTTCCAGCAGGGCGATCTCTTCGATCGCGGGATTCTCCCCCACAATGCGTTGCCGGCTGGCGCGCACGAAGGCGTTGTTGCCGGCAAACGTGAGCGGGACCATCCGCTGATAATAACAGAGCAACAGGCCGCGCGCGGCTTCGGCGTCGAAGGGATTGACCGTGAGCGCCGCGCGATAGCGGGCCGCGGCGGCGCGGTTCTTCTCCTCGAAGTAATTCTGGCCGGTCGTGCCGAAGTCGGTGCCGGTGGCCGGGTCAATCACGCCGGGGAAGCGGATGTCCCAAGCCCCTTCCGCCTTCTGAATTTCCCCGTTGAGCGTGATGTCAGTGGCGTAGGCCGCGCTGGCTTTGAGCAAAGCGAACGCGTCACTTTTAAGCCGCGCGCCCGCGTCCGGGAAGCCCAGGGGGCCAGCGACCATCTGCCCGAAGGCCGACTGTTCCAGTCGCACGGTCACGCTCTTCTGACCGTCGTTGAAGGTGACTGAAGGCGTGTCGTAGCCGGGTTCCGGATACGACCCGACGTTGCCGCCCGCCCACAGCGCGGACGACTCGGCCACGATGCGTTGATCACCCTCCTGAAGGATGCGGGCGTTGAGCCACCAGCCCTCGGCAAAAAACAGGTCGGCCCGGGCCAGCAGGGACCCGGCGAGCAGGCCCAAGAACGCGATGGTGAAACGAAAGCGGCGGTTCATGGCAGGTAACAGCCTTCAGTTCAACGGGTTGAGCGACAAGGCACCGGAGGCGGTGACCGGGCGGCCGGAGGCCGACAGGCCGGTGAGGATCAGTTGGAAACCGGCCGTGGTGACGCCGCTCTCATCGGTGGAGGATTCGGGAAAACTCAGGCTCCAGGAAACCGTGCGACCGAGGGTTGCAGCGTCGAGTTGGCCGGTGGCGACTCCATCCATGACGGGAGTGCCGTTCACCAGACGGGCGGGCATCGTGAACGGCGCCTGGAAGAGCGTGCTCAGCGTCGTGTCGAAGCAGGCTTCGATCCCGGCGTCCTTGGTGCGCAGGGCGATTCGCAAGGGTTGGGGGGCGAGCACAAAACCGTTGGTGGGGGAGAGCGTGCCAAAATATACTCCGCGATCCGCCTCGGTGATCCGTAGCGCATGCGTGAGGGGCGCGGTGGCGGACAGACGGTAGGTGGGGGTCGCCTCCTCGACCAGACTGAGCACCAGCACCCGGTCGCGTTCGATGATCGGGCCGTCCTTGATTCGTACGGGGATGACCGCCGAGGTGCCGTTGACGGGCACATCCGCCGTGGACTGCGTCGGGGTGATGCCGGCGATTTCGTAATCACGCCCCGGGAGAGCGGTGCCTCCCACCTGGAACCGCACCCGTCCACTGTGGGGCTTCGTCAGGATAACCGGGACGCCGACCTCGCTTTGCGTGACGAGCACGGCGCTTTCGGCCAGCGCGAAGCCCGCGGCGAGCGGGAGCACTTCGTCGCGGTAATCGTCCAGGTCAGGGCGACCGTTGCCGTTGTGGTCCTGGAGGGCGTCGGCCCCGTCAAGGGCGGCTCCGGACTGGCGGAAGCGGAGTTCCCACACGTCGTCAATTCCATCGCCATCCGTGTCGAGCGGTTGGGCGATCGGGATTTGGCGCAGACGGAAGAATTGCGCGGCTGGGAGCTGGGCAGCCGGGGGCGGGAGATTCATCGTGAGCGTCCCGACCATTCCGAGACCTGCCACCACGGGTTCGCTCACGTCGGTGACCGCGTCGCCGTGAAGGAGGAGATAGTAGCTCTCAACGGACGCGGGAAAGCCGACGTGGAATCCGCCAAGGTCATCGACCCCGATGTCGGTAATTCGCAGCTCTTGAGCCGGGGCACCCAACGGAGCCACGATGACCAGCAGCGAGACCGTCAGCGGTTTGAGCATCTGGCGGAGCAAATGCGGCATCTTGGCTCGTCCAACCTCGTTCATAGCGTGATCCTCAGATTTTCGGGGTTTGATTCAGGCGCGTGCCTGGCGATGAACCGCAGTCTGAGAGTTCCGCTCATGAACGTTTGGCGGTGTCCTTTCGCTGCCATCAAGATGTCGCTTGCGCATGGAGGAATTTTGCCGGAAAGCCGCCGGTCCGGTAGCCTCATTTTGCAGGACAAGAACGGGTGGAAACGCGGCCGGCAGGCGGTTTTGTCCTTCATTTGGGGGACACGTCCCAGAACAACGCGCGGCGCGCGGAAGGCAGCGAGGGCGTCCCGTCTCCGCCGGCAAAGGTGGCGTGTTCTCATCGTTTCCGAGCAGTCGGGGTTCCCGCACCGCTCAGTGGCCATGCAATCAATCACCCAATCCGTCAGGCAGGGATCCAAAACGGCTGGCGGGCGATGGCGCCGCCAAATGGCTCGCGGACAACCAGGCCATCGACCTCCCGAAAACACCGGTGAACGCGCTCATGGCCCAGGCGGATCCGACGACTCTGTTTCCGCTGCCGTGGGGCGTCTGGCTGACGGTTCTGCTGGCGGTGCTCCCGACGGTGGTCCTGCAACGCACGGTGTTCGGAACGCGCGTGTTCGCGCTCGGGTCGAACGAGGCCACCGCGCGTCTCTGCGGCATCCACGGATCGATGATCGGGGCGCTCATCATGGCCGTGCTGCGGAACGGCTCGAACCAGATCGGCTGGCCCACCTATGTGCAGGAGATTCTGATCGGCATCGTTATTGTTGTCGCCGTCGGGCTGGACAAGCTGCGTCGCTGGCGCTCGCGGCTTTAGTGGCAGCGGTGCGGTCGCGCCGTTCTGCGCTGCCGCCGCGGCACAGCCAACAATTTGAAATCAGGACACTACCGAGCCGACTGATTTCTCGACGCCCCGCCCCGCGGTTCCTATGGTCACCCCGATGTTGTCCTCGAACGGACCATTGACCATCGCCGGCCGCACTTTCGGCTCCCGGCTCATCTTGGGCACGGGCAAGTTCGCGTCGCCGGAAACGATGCGCGACGCCCTGGCCGCCAGCGGCACGGAAATCGTAACCGTGGCGCTGCGCCGCGCTGACCTGAGCGGGCGGAAGGATCCGTTCGCGAACATCCTCGAATTCATCGACCCGCAGCGGTACCTGCTGTTGCCCAACACCAGCGGCGCGATGAACGCCGAGGAGGCGGTGCGCCTGGCCCGGCTGGCGCGCGCCGCGGGCCTGCCCAACTGGGTGAAGCTGGAAATCCATCCGGATCCGCGATACCTGTTGCCCGATCCGGTCGAGACGCTCAAAGCCGCCGAGTTGCTCGTCAAGGAAGGCTTCGTCGTGCTGCCGTACATCAACGCCGACCCCGTGCTGGCGAAGCGCCTCCAGGAAGTCGGCACCGCCACGGTGATGCCGCTCGGCTCGCCCATCGGCTCGAACCGCGGCCTGCAGACGCGTGACCAACTGCGCATCATCGTCGAACAAGCCACCGTGCCGGTGGTGGTGGACGCGGGCCTGGGCGCGCCGAGCCACGCCGCCGAAGCGATGGAACTCGGTGCCGACGCGGTCCTGGTCAACACCGCCATCGCCGTGGCCGCGGACCCGATCCGGATGGCGCAAGCGTTCAAGGCGGCGGTCGAGGCGGGCCGGGCGGCCTACGAAATCGGGCTCGCCGCGCAACTGGAAACCGCCAGCGCCACCAGCCCGTTGACCGGTTTTCTCGATCCGCAGTGAGCCGCCCATGAACCCCACGCACCTTGTCTCGAAGCGCGTCCGGGAGTTGCTCGACACCGCCCGGCACCGGCGCGTGCTGGTGGTCGGCGACGCCCTGCTCGACCAGTTCATCTGGGGGCGGGTGAATCGCATTTCGCCCGAGGCGCCCGTGCCGGTGGTGGAGTTCGATCGCGAGAGTTTCATGCCCGGCGGGGCGGCCAACGTCGCCCGCAACCTCACGGCGCTCGGCGTGGCCACCGAGTTGTTCGCCGTGATTGGCCAGGACGCGGCGGGCGAGAACCTCCGCACGTTGCTGACGCAAGCCGCGGTCAACTGTCGCGGCCTCCACATCCACCCGCAGCGCCCCACCAGCATCAAGACCCGCATCATCGCGAACCGGCAGCAGGTGGTACGCGTGGATCGCGAGGCGCCGACAG
>JAKCAB010000593.1 GCA_021839785.1 bacterium
CGCCATCAGCGGGCGCGTGGTGGCCGGGCCAACGGAAACGACCGGATTTTGCACCACAGGTGAGCGCGCGCGCGTGAGAAGCCAGGTAGCAATGCCTCCCGTCGCGAGCAGCAGCAAGACGATGATCAGCCGGCGCATGATCTAGCGATCATTCCACTCCGCGCCACGGAATCAATTCAGTTTGCGGGCGAGGAATTCGTTTTGCGTGGATTCGACTGGGTCGGGCAACACGTGGCGAGCCCAGCAATCAAAGCCACGGAGGCACAGAGGCTCGGAGTTGAATGAGGAACTCAGGAAAGCCGGAAAGCCCAAATCGCGGTTCCTGGGTTCCTGACTTCCTCATTGGACCTCTGCGTCTCCGCGACTCCGTGGCAGTTCCTTGGAAGTTCACGCTAAGATGAAGGTTTGAACCGACCCCTTTCGTCCATCGGCAACCATCGGTCGATCGTTGCCGCGAAGCCGCCGTGCCAGATCTTGGGGCGGAAGTCGCTCGAAACGAACGCTTCCGTGGCCGCGGGATGATCGCGCCGCCATTGGACCCAGGCGCCCAGCAGGCCGGCCGTTTCCTTGATTTCCCAGAGGTGCGGGTACAGCGCGTAAAGCACATCGCGATCCGCCAGTTCCGTCGCTTTGTCATAGACCTCCGCAATCTGGCGGGTGGTCTGCTCGAACCGGACCGCCACTTCGCCCCAGCCGTTCGGCGGCGTGTGCAGGATCACCCGCAGGTCGGCTAGGTAGCGCTCGGCCAGCTCCCCAAACTCGGTCGGCAGGTAGAAGATGTCCGCCGCTAGCTGAAGCCCTTCGAGCGTGAGCGCGCCTCCCCGGCCACGGCTCTTGAACGCCGGCAGCCACGCCGCCAGCGCCTCGTGGTATGCCGCGCGCGGGGAGTAGGTCTGTGGATCGCGCACGTAAGCCGCGAGAGTGCGGACCGGGATGAAGTTCGCTTCGAACTGGCAGTTGGGATTCGACAAAATGCCCGTGATTTCGCTGGGCAATTCCGGCGCTCGCCCCGAATACGGCCCAACGTAAAGCCGGCGCATGTCGTAATCGTTTGCGTGGAGGTTGTCCCAGAGCATTGGCTTGCGTCGGAGCACGCGCTGCAGTTCGCGGATCGAGTCCACGGGCATGACTTCGGAGATGATCTCCGGACCGGTCCAAAGCACGTCGATCTTGGGATCAAGTTGTTCGCCGAGGGTTCGCAGGTAGGCCGATTCAGCGACTGAAGGTCGAGCGAACGCGCCGCAGTATTCGGTGGGGCAAAACAGCAGGTGGCTTTCGCCCGACCCACCGGCCGCCCATTTCAACACCTCGTTGGCGGCGAAAGCCTGCGCCGCGGCGGGCGTGCCGAACCGTTGCTTGTCCGCGGCGGTCAACTCCGGCGAAATGTCATCGAACAAAATGGCAAAATGGCGCACGCCCAAATCGCGAACCTGCTTTAGTTTCGCCTGCAGCGCGGCTAGGTCGGCGGCATCCGTGAACCTGATGTCCAGACCGGGCGCGGTGGCGTAGATGAACTGCAAGCCTTGGCACTGGCAATCGCGGACCAAGTCGCGCAAAGCGGCGAGCTCCTGGAAATCGTAGAGTTCGCGCCAGACAGCGCGGTGCTTGGTGTCGTCCTTGGGCGCGTACATGTAGGCGTTGAGGCCGCCTTCGTGGAGCCAGCCGAAGAGCGTCCGCCGCTGGGCCGGATTCCACGGCCGGCCGTAGAATCCTTCCACCACGCCGTAAAGACCTTTGTTCGTCGCTGTCATCGTGTCCGTTCGGTTGAATTGGCTTCGAACATGCCGTGGACACCCGCGTGGCGCAATCTCGCTCCACCTGCCGGTCTGGCGTTTTGCTCCGAGCTCGCGCACGCCCTGTGCCGCCGGTGAACAACCGGTGGACAAGCCCCGCCGGCTCCGGACCCGAAAGCTTTTGACGCTCCCGCAGCCAGCCGTTAAGCATGTTCGGAAAACGCCGCCCAGTGGCGGCGATCACGGATGAGCGTATCACCGGCATTTTTCGCGCGCGAGCAACTGGACCTGCTTTACGTCTGGGGACAGGCCACGTTGGAGGGCAAGGCGATCATCGTCCTGCTCGTCTTTTTCTCGATCATCGCCTGGTCGATCATGGCCACGAAGGCGGTCGAGATGCGGCGTGCCCGCAAATTGAACGGGTACTTCGACGCCGAGTTCCGCACCCAAAAAGGCGTCCTCGGCATCTTCGATCGACGTGTCCAAGTGGATGGCTGCCCGTTGTTCGCGGTTTATCAGGCGGGCTGCCAGGAACTCGACAACCGGCTGCGGACACGCGAAGGCGGTCGCAAGCCGCGCGTGTCGTTGACGGCGATGGAGCACACCAAGCGCACACTCGAGAGCGCGGTCGCCCGGCAGGCCTTGAAGCTGGAGTCCGGGTTGATCCTGCTCGCCATCGCGGTCAGCGGCGCGCCGTTCATGGGTTTGTTGGGCACGGTCTGGGGCGTGATGAGCGCCTTCAGTGGCATCGCCAAATCGGCCGCCGCCGGCGGGCGCGCGGACTTGGCGTCCATGGCCCCCGGCGTGGCGGCCGCGTTGATCACCACCATCGCCGGCCTGCTGGTGGCGATTCCATCGATGTTCGGCTACAATTGGCTGGTTCACAACCTGCGCGTCCACACGGTCGAGTTGGACAATTTCGCGCAGGAACTCGTCTCCAAAATGGAGACCGAGTACCTCCAGGAGGAGGACAACGGCTAGGCCGGCCGCGCGCCGACCTTCCCCGCCATGCGCCGCTTCTCCCAACGCAACGCGCTGGTCACGTTGAGCGACATCAACATCACCCCGCTCCTCGACCTGGCGTTCGTGTTGCTCATCATCTTCGTGATCACCACACCGCTGCTGGAGCACAGCATCGACATGCGCCTGCCGCCCGGCGGCAAGGCCGTGCAGCGCGTGGACCGTGACAACATCCTCAACGTGGAAGTGGACAAGCAAGGGCACTACCTGATCGACAAGACCGGGTACACGATCGACCAGTTGGAGCAACGGCTCGTGAGCGCCTACAAGGCGAACCCGGAACTGGTCATCCGCGTCCGTGCCGACCAGGACAGCCTGGCGCGGCAGTTCTACCCGGTGATCGACCGCCTCGTGAAGAACGGGATCACCAGAATCTCCCTGGCCACCGAACCGTCTAACCGCAGATGAGCCGGCTGCAACGAGAATGCCTGGCGGCGTCGCTGGTGATGCACACCACCCTGCTGGTGTCACTGGTCGTCGGGGCCGGCTTTGCGTCCCGCCACCAGCCGGTCACCGAGGAAGTCACCCTCCTGACGTTCATCCCGGACAAACTCGTCGATGCCCCCATGACGGGGGGGGGCAATCCGCCGAGCCAACCTCCGCGCCAACCGGCCAGCCAGCCGCCAGTTCGTCAGCCGGAAGCACCGCCGCCCAAGCCGTCCGAGCCGCCAAAAGTGGAAAAGGCGGTCGAGAAGGAAGTTCCGCCACCCAAGGTTGCCGAACCGAAGCGGACGGCGAAAGCGCCGGCGCCGGAGCCAGTACTCACCTCGCCCACCGGCGAGAAACCGGCACCGAAGCGCAAGATCGAGGTCAACCTTAAGCCGGTCGAATTCTCCGCGGCGGAAGCCCGCGCCAGGCGCGAGCAGGCCGCTACCGAGGCGCGCACCCGCCGGCAAGCCGAGGCGCAACGCTTGGCCGACCTCCAGCGGAACCGCGTGGCGGGCGTGGTCGGCAGCCTCGAAAACCAGCTTTCCAGCAGCACATCCGTCAGCGTGCCCGGCACCGGCGGCGCCACCTACGCGAGTTACACCAGCTTTGTGGACCTGATTTACCGCACCGCCTGGGCCCCTCTGAAACCGCGCGAGACCGCCGACCGCAGCGCGTCGGTGCTGGTTCGGGTGGTCATCGCCCACGACGGCAAAGTGATCTCCGACACCATCCGCAAGCGCTCGGGCAACGCCGCGCTGGACAGGTCGGTGCAGGCGGCGCTGGACCGCGTGCCGACGATCGGCCGACCGTTCCCGGAAGGCGCGACGGACGCGCAACGCGAGTTCGACATTGTCTTCACCCTGGAATCCACCGGGGCCTCTGGATGATAAACCTCATGCGAAACCTCCCCACGCTGCTCCTCGGCTGGCTGGCCGCGACCGTCCTCCTGGCGCCGGCGCGCTCCGCGGAGTCGATCGAAATCAAGGAATACGCCAGCGCCACACAGAAGCCGATCCCCATCGCGTTGGTCGGCTACACCGGCGAAGTGGCCAGCGTGCTTAAATTCGACCTGTACGTGGTCGGTTTCGCCACCGTGGAGGAAAGCGCCGCCCAGTACACGCTGCGCGGCGGCAACAGCGGCCAGGTCGAGGGCCGGCTCACCGACAACGTCAGCAAGGCGGTGAAGTTCGGGAAGGCGTACAGCGGCGGCTCGCTCCGCACCCAGGCCCACGCGCTGGCAGATGACGTGGTCGCGGCGGTCACCGGCAAAAAAAGGCATCGCCACCACGAAGATCGCCTTCAAGGTCGTCCGCGGCCAAAACAGTGAAATCTACGTCAGCGACTACGACGGTTACGACGCCAAGGCGGTCACCCACGACGGCACGGTGGTCGCGGCGCCGACGTGGATGCCGGGCGCGCGTCGGCTGTACTACACCACTTACAAGTTCGGGAACGCCGACATCGTCTGGCACGACGTCGGCACGGGAGAACGCAAGGTGTTCGCGCGCTACACCGGCTCGAACATCAGCCCGGCGGTCGCGCCTGACGGCCGGCACGTGGCCATGATTCTCAGCAAAGGCGGCAGCCCGGATTTGTACGTGGCGGACCCGGACGGCGGCAACCTG
>JAKCAB010000809.1 GCA_021839785.1 bacterium
GTCGCCCGCGCCGGGATGATCGTGCAAACTCCAGTTCAGCCAGCCGCAGGCCAGGCCCGTGGTGGTCTCCACCAGGCGCCGGCACCAGCGCGCCTGTTGCTCCTCGGTCGCCGCCGGGTGCCGGCCGCCGTCGATGTGGAGTTGGCCGCCGCCGTACCAGCCGCATTCCGCGATCACGGTCGGCTTGCCGCAGCGCGCCACTTCGCGCACCACGCAGTCCAGGTAGGCGAGGTTGCGCTGCTCGTCCTCGTCGCTGGCGTATTCGTAGAATCCGCGCGCGAGCGGGTAAAAGTGCACTTCCATGAAATCGAGCAGCGGCGCCTGTTGCTCGGGTCGGAACGCCGAGTAATGCCAGGCGCCGGCGATGCCCACCGGCACGGACCACTGGATCAAACCCACCGTCACCAGCGCGTCCGGGTCCGCGGCCTTGAGAGCGGCCACCTGGCGGCGCGTCCACTCCACGGCGACGGCCTCGCGGCAATGCTGGAAGTCCAGCAGTTCGCGGCTCGGCCGGGCGTCGCGCGGCGGCACCGGTTGATTGCCCCAAAGGACGTTGGTGGCGCTCCACGCGATGGCCTGCTCGGCTGCGGAACCGTACTGGCGGGCGAGCCAGGCGTTCCATTTCGCGCGCATCGCCGGCGTGTCCCAACGGACCTCCGGCTCGTTCAAGAGGTCGTAGGCGAAGATCACGTTTCGCCCGCGATACCGCGCCGCGAAGCGCTTCCAAAATTCCTCAAGCGCGCGGAGCACGTTTTCGTCCGCCAGGCGATCGCCGCGCGCCCAGGCGGGCAAACCTTCCCAGTGATCCGGCCCGGTGGGGTGGACGTAAAGGCCGGCCTCCTCCGCTAGCGCGAGGAAGCGGTCAAATTTGGCGAGGCCGTCTGCCGAGAGCTGGCCGGGTTCCGGGTAGAACGAACCGAAGCTGAGGAAGACCCGCACGCAGTTGCCGCCGAGTTCGCGCAGTTTCGCAAAATCCTTGCGGGTCGCTTCGGCGTCGAATTGCTTCCAAACCTGCGGCGCCCAGTCGGTGCCGGGCCGGAAGTAGGTCACGCCAAAAGGCACGAACGGCTGGCCGTCGCTGGTCACGAAACCGCGGCCATCGGGCGCGACGCGGATTTTGGGCAGTTGGCGAGGCGAGGCTTCCGTGGCCGCGCCGGCTAGGCTGGTGGCGGCCACGAGCGCCAGGAGTCCCGCCACCGCCCATGCCAGGCCTTGGCGCTTTGGCCGCGACGAACGCGCGCCGAGCTGGAGTTCAGTCATCATCATCGTCCACGGCGGTTACGGCCCAAGTCGGGTACGGCGCGGCGCTGCCTTTCATGGCGTGCCAGAGAATGCGGTTGAGCGTGTCTTCCGGGCAGGCATCGACCTGCTTGAAATTCAATCGCGCAGAAACGTAGGCGTTCTTGCGCAGGAGCGGATCGGAAATCGCCTTCGGATCCGGATTCATCTCGTCGAGCGGGACGTTGTTCGGCAGCGCGACGAACGGCGTGTGGTCCGGCGCGTCGGTGAAGCAGTCGAACATCGGCGTGGCCGTGGCGTCGAACTGGTTCATCGGCGGCAGGCCGAGGATTTGCTCGATCGTGCGCAGCAGGCTGGTGGTGTTGTACTGCGTGCTCACGACCGCCTTCCGCTTCGCCCACGGGCTGAGGACGTACGCCGTGGTGCGGTAGCCGCTGACGTGGTCCCAGCCGTTCTGCGGGTCATCCTCGATGGCGAACACGGCCATCTCGGGCCAGAACTTCGAGTGGCTCAGCGCCTGGAGGATTTGACCGAAGGCGAGGTCGTTGTCCGCGACCAACGCCGCGGGGGTGGGCGCGCCGTGGCTGGTGCCGCTGGTGTGGTCGTTCGGCAGGCAGATCAGCACCAAGCTGGGCATGTTACCCTGCTTTTCCCAAGCCGCGATCTGGTTGGTGATGTACCGCGCCCGCCAGACATCGGGCACGGACATTTCCCAGCCGACGTAATTGGTGGGCGTGAACGAGCGCATGGCCTCGACACTCGGTTCGCTGGAGATGCGCACCTCGCCCCGCCCGTGCAGGAACTCGGCGTAGTAGTCCTTCCAAGCTGGCTCGCCTTTCCGTTTCGGATCGGTCCAGCGACAAGTCGGCATGGCGAACTCGCCGAAGTTCCAGAGCGACACGCCATGTTTGACCGCGTTGTCCCAAATGAATCCGGAAGGCGCGTAGGCCAGGGCGTCGTTCTCGTCCTCGCCCATGCCGTCCGGGTAACTGCGCGGGAAACCGGCGAACGACTTTTCCATGTAATCGGTGGCGAACGCCGTGGTGCTCCACTGGTGGCCGTCGGCGCTGAGGATGCCGCAACAATAGGTGTTATCGAGCAGGACAAAATCGCGCACCATCTTGTGCTGGTTCGGCGTCACGGGTTCGCCAAAGACGCAGAGCGCCGGGTTGCCGTTGCCTGCCTTGACGTCTCCCAGCACCTGGTCGTAAGTCCGGTTCTCTTTGATGATATAGACGACGTGCTTGATCGTGCTGGGCTCGCCGATGCGTTCGGGCACCGGTCGGGGCGGCTGGTCCGCGCGCGGCTTTTGGAGCGCCAACTGGATCTGGTCGCGACGGTAGTCGGCATAGACGATCGCCGAGAGCTTGGGCAGGTCGGCCTTCTTGGGCACCGGCACCAGCGAAATCGAGCCGAAGTAATGATGCGAGTTGAAGCCTTCGACGCTCGTTTTGTTGTACCGCTTAGGCCGGTCGGGGTGCCCCTTGATGTTGGCCACGCAAAGCTGTTTTCGCACCGCGTCGAACAGGACGGCGCCCGGAAACCAGCCCACCGGGATCAGCCCTTGCAGTTTCGAGGACTTGGATTTCGGCGCGAACTGGACCACCGCGATGGCGTTCTGCGTGCCATTCGCCACGTATAATGTCTTGCCGCCGGGAGCGAAGCACAAGGCGTTGGGCGAGGCGCCGAACAGGTCGGCCGGGCTCTGCTTGACCCAAATCGTCTCCACCACCGCGTCCGTGCGGGTGTCGATGACGCTGAGGTTGTCGCTGGCGGCGTTGGCGCACACCAGGTAGCGACGGTCCGGCGAAAGCGCGAGCGCGCTGGCGTGCAGGCCGGTGAGGATTTCGGCTTTTGGATTTCGACCTTCGAGCTTCGAGTCCAGGTTCAGCACGGTTACCGAGCCTTCGCTGGCGATGTTGCGGACGGGATCCACCCGCACCTCGGTGCCGCGGCCCGCGGGGCCGGTGAGGTCGCCCGCCTGCGGACGCCGCCCGCCCCAATTGCTCACGTAAGCCTGGTTGCCCAGCAGCACCACGTCGTACGGCGCCACGCCCACATCGAAAGTGCGCAGAACTTTGCCGGAGTGGGCGTCGATTTCGAGCAATCGGTTCGACAGGTTGCCGCAAACGTAGAGGCGCGTGCCGTCCGCCGAAAGCGCCAGGCCGGCGGGGATTTCCTGCTTGCGGCGCGGCGCGTTGGCTGGCGGCAAGGCGATCGAATGCGAAGGCTGGACTTTGTCGTTGCTGTCCACCGCAAACACCTTGATCGAGCCGTTCACGTTGCTGAGGTAAACCCAGCGGCCATCGGGTGAGAACACCAGCCCGGTGTAGCTGACCTGGCCCTTGGTGTCCGGCTTGAGAATGTTCGGCGAAACCACGCTGGGGTGCGGCTCGTTCTGGCTCTCCGACGGCAGCGCGACGCGCTGGCGCACCTCGCCGGTGGCGGCGTCGAGCACGATCAATTCGCTGGTCTTCCCCGAGGTCAGCAGGATTTTGCCATCGGGTGAGAGCGCGAGCACCTGTGGCCGCAGACCGGCCAGATCGATTTGCTTGCCGATCGCGGTCACGACTTGGTTGACCGGCAAGACCGTGCGATTGGCCGAGCGGCGCCCGACCGGTTCGGAGGTGGAGGGGTAAGCGGCAGCTAGGATGGTTCCCGCGCCGAGCAGGACGCCGAGCGCCGCGGTTGCCAGCCGCGCGGGCCGGATCGAACGATGCGTTTGCAGGCTCATAAGCAGATTCCGTGGGTCAGCATTCCAACCCTTGACGAATTTCGGCAAGGCTGGATTCGTGAAACCTGCGTGACGCGGCGGCCCCCTGGCTGGCAAAGCCGACCGCCGCCGGCCGTTAAATCCCCAGCTTCACCAGCTCGCGTTCGAGCGCGGCCTGAAACTCGGCGACATCCGCGGCGGGCGGGCGATAGCCGGGTGCGGGCGGCACCAAGCCCAGCCGGCCCATCTCGTCGAGATACCAGCCGGCCGTCTTGCCGTCGGTGAACGTCGCGGTGCCGCTGGCGACGGTGCCCGGCCGGGCGATGTTATCCACGGTCACGCTGACTCTGTCCGGAGCAGACTTGGCCGGCGCCGGCGGCGGGCTGCTCGGAGTCGCCGGCTGGCCGGGACCGGCGGGTGCCTTGGCGGGCAGGTCCACGCGCGGCGCGGGTTCGCGGTCTTTGGGCAACAGCGCCAAGTCGCTGACCAGAAACTTCACCTCCATATACGTGAGGCGCAGGCCGAAGTCCTCGCTCAGGCGCTTCTGGATTTCGGCCAACTGCAGGCCCTGCTGGAGCCATTGGCTCACCTCGTGTTTCTGGGCGTCGGTCAACGTCGTCATGCGCACCGTATTCGGCGCGAATGCGACCGGCGGTTCAACTGTTTTCTGAACGCAACGGCGGGGTGGCGGCGGGACGAAACCCAGCCCGGCGCCGGTTTGTCCGTTCCGGGAATGGCTGCCGGGGCTGGCGCGCTGCGTATCGGCAAAGCGCCGTGGCCCGCTCAGCGATTCGCGTTCGCCCAGGCCTGTAGCATCACAATGGCCTTGCCCAGCACGCCCGCCGAACCG
>JAKCAB010000840.1:0-2813 GCA_021839785.1 bacterium
TGACGTGAAGATGGCGATGCTGTCGCTGCTTGTGCTCGCCATTTCGATCCTTGGGTTTGCCGCGTGGGCGGCGGTCAGTAAGCGGGGCCTGGCTGGGTTGAACAACCAAGGTCCGCATGGGCTGAGCGAAATGCTCTACGCCTACAGCTCCGGCACGGGCAACAACGGCAGCGCCTTCGCGGGGCTGACCGCGAACACGCCGTGGTACAACACCACCCTGGGCCTTGCCATGCTCATCGGGCGGTTCTTGATGATTGTCCCCATCCTGGCGCTCGCCGGCTCGCTCGGGCGCAAGAAGGTTGCGCCGGTCAGCGCCGGCACGTTCCCGGTTTCGGGCGGCACGTTTTTCGTGCTGTTGACAGGCACGGTGCTGTTGATTGGCGCGCTGAATTTCCTGCCCGTGCTGACGCTGGGGCCGATCGTCGAACACTTCCTCACTCTTCAAGGGAAACTCTTTTGACGATTCTACGATACTGAATTGCCTTCCAGGCGACACGAATTCCCCCTCATCCGTCCTCCGGACACCTTCTCCCCCAGTGGGGGAGAAGGCCGGGATGAGGGGGCCGTTCAGGGCCTATTGAACACCCTTTGGTATGACACAGAAACCTCCCTCGCTCTTTGATTGGAACATCGTCGGCCCGGCGGTCCGGGATTCGTTCAAGAAACTCGATCCGCGCCTGATGATCCGGAACCCGGTCATGTTCGTGACGATGGTCGGCGCGGCGCTTACGACGGTGGGCATCTTCACCGCCGAACCGGCGCTGCGCGGGTTTGTCGCTCAACTGGCGATCTGGCTCTGGTTCACGGTGCTGTTTGCCAATTTTGCCGAAGCCGTCGCCGAGGGCCGCGGCAAGGCGCAGGCCGCCAGCCTGCGCAAGGCGCGCAAGGAAACGATCGCCCGTCGCTTGCGAAACGGCCGGGAAGAAAAAGTGCCCGCGCCGGATTTGCAGAAGGGCGACCTCGTAGTGTGCGAGGCCGGCGATGTGATTCCCGCCGACGGCGAAGTCGTCGAAGGCATCGCCAGCGTGGACGAAGCCGCGATCACCGGCGAATCCGCGCCCGTCATCCGCGAAAGCGGCGGCGACCGCAGCGCCGTCACGGGCGGCACCCGCGTGCTCAGCGACCGCATCGTCATCCGGGTCACGACGGAGAAAGGCTACGGCTTTCTCGACCGCATGATTTCGCTGGTGGAAGGCGCGCAACGCCAGAAGACGCCGAACGAAATTGCCCTGACGATTCTGCTCGCCGCCTTGACCTTCATCTTTCTGCTGGTCTGCGTGACGCTCAAACCGTTTGGCCTCTACTCAGGGACGGCCTTCTCCGTTCCCGTTCTCATCGCGTTGCTGGTCTGCCTGATCCCGACCACCATCGGCGGTCTCCTCAGCGCCATCGGCATCGCCGGCATGGATCGCGTTCTCCAGCGCAACGTCCTCGCGATGAGCGGGCGCGCCGTCGAAGCCGCCGGTGACGTGGACGTGCTGCTCCTCGACAAGACTGGCACGATCACGCTGGGCAACCGGATGGCCACGGCCTTTTTGCCCGCGCCAAACGTCAAGCCGGAGCGTCTGGCCGATGCGGCACAACTCGCCTCACTCGCCGACGAAACGCCGGAAGGCCGCAGCATTGCCGTCCTGGCCAAGCAACAGTTCAACCTGCGCGCGCGGGACGTGGCTGACCCGCACGCGAAGTTCGTCCCGTTCAGCGCGCAGACGCGGATGAGCGGCGTGGATTTTTTCGATGGGAGCGCACGCGACCCGCGTGCCGGTTTCGGCGGCCCCGCCGAAACCAATTCGAGACGCACGAATCCCGTCGGCGGGCCGCCGACGGTTGCAGCCGGGCCGGCTGCGCTCCCTGTGCGCTCGATCCGCAAAGGCGCCGCGGACGCCATCCGCGTTTTCGTGGATCAATCGGGCGGGAGGTTTCCCCAAGAGGTGAGCCGGGAGGTTGACGACATCGCCCGCTCCGGCGGCACGCCCTTGGTGGTGGCGGAAGGCCGCCAGGTGCTCGGCGTCGTGCATTTGAAAGACGTCGTCAAGGGCGGCATCAAGGAGCGCTTCGCGCACCTCCGCAAAATGGGCATCCGCACCGTGATGATCACCGGCGACAACCCCCTCACCGCCGCCGCCATCGCCGCCGAAGCCGGGGTGGACGACTTCATGGCCCAAGCCACACCGGAGGCGAAACTCAAGCGCATCCGCGAAGAACAGGCGCAAGGCCACCTCGTGGCCATGACCGGCGACGGCACGAACGACGCGCCCGCCCTCGCGCAAGCGGACGTGGGCGTGGCCATGAACACCGGCACACAAGCCGCGCGGGAAGCCGGCAACATGGTGGACCTGGACAGCAATCCCACCAAGCTGCTCGACATCGTCGAGATTGGGAAACAGATGCTCATCACGCGCGGTTCGCTGACGACCTTCAGCATCGCCAATGACGTGGCGAAGTACTTCGCGATCATTCCGGCCATGCTCATGGCCACGTTCCCCGCGATTGTGCCGCTGAACATCATGCGCCTGCACAGCCCGACCAGCGCGATTCTGAGCGCGGTCATCTTCAACGCCTTGATCATCATCGCGCTTATCCCGCTCGCGCTGCGCGGCGTGGCCTACAAGCCCATTGGCGCGCTGGCCATGTTGCGGCGCAACCTGCTCCTCTACGGCTTGGGCGGCGTCATCGTTCCGTTCGTCGGCATCAAAGTCATAGACATCCTCGTCACGGCCCTCAACTTGGTTTAAGCCTATGAAAACTCTGTTCGCTGAAATCCGCGGCGCGTTGGTGTCCACCCTCGTACTCGCCGTCGTTTGCTGCGGTCT
>JAKCAB010000840.1:2823-4802 GCA_021839785.1 bacterium
GCGCAAGCCGTGTTTCCGTACCAGGCCAACGGAAGCCTGATTCGGGACAAAGACGGAACCATTCGAGGTTCGGCCTTGCTCGGCCAGAACTTTACCGGCGAAAAGTATTTCCACCCGCGTCCTTCAGCCGCCGGCATCGGATATGATGCGGCCAACTCGGGCGGCAGCAACCTCGGCCCGACCTCGCAGAAACTGAACGACGCGATCAGGGAACGCATTGCCGCTTATCGCAAGGAAAACGGCTTGAAGGAAACAGACGCTGTTCCCGCCGATGCGGTCACCGCGTCCGGCAGCGGACTTGATCCTCACATCAGCCCGCGCAATGCCGAGCTGCAAATGCCGCGGGTGGCCAAGGCGCGCGGCTTGAGCGAGGAGCACCTCCGCGAGCTGATTCAGCAGCACACCGACGGCCGTGGCCTCGGTGTGCTTGGGGATCCCGGCGTCAACGTGCTGACTTTGAACCTCGCGCTCGATTCGCTCGACGCAAAGCCCGAAAGGGCCCGGCCATGATCCGTGGGAGTCCTGAAGGTCATTCTTTTCCTCTAGCTGCTGGTTGGCAATTTGCTGGCGTTGCCAATCTGGTACTGGCTGTTTGTCTCTCCCTTCGTGCGACTCTGGAAAATGGGTCGCGTCGGCAAAACACAGCCCTCCAAAACGTCCTTCAGAGAATAGGAAACGCGCGACCGAAAGAGCGAATGAGAGTGGTCACCTTGCCCACGTTTTGAAGCTGAAACCGCAGAGCGAGCGGCTAGAATGATGTCGTGACCGACCCGCGTCCAAACGCCGATGAACTGCTCGCGTCGATCCAGCGCGAGGAAAGCCGCCGCGCGCGGGGGCGCCTCAAGATTTTCTTGGGCATGTGCCCCGGCGTGGGCAAAACCTACGCCATGCTCGAAGCGGCCCAGCGCGAGGCGCGGGCCGGACGCGAGGTGGTCATCGGCTACGTCGAGACCCACGGCTGCCAGGAGACGGACGCGCTCGCCCGGCCTTTGCCGCGGGTGCCGCGCCGCCGCATCGCCTACCGGGGTGTGCGACTGACCGAATTGGATCTCGACGCCCTGCTCGCGCGCCGGCCGCAACTTGCGCTGGTGGACGAACTCGCCCACACGAACGCCCCCGAGTCGCGCCACCCCAAGCGCTGGCAGGACGTGGAGGAATTGCTCGAGGCGGGCATCGACGTGTTCACGACGTTGAACGTCCAGCACGTCGAGAGCCGCGCCGAGCGGGTGCGGCAAATCACCGGCGCGCCCGTCCGCGAAACCGTGCCGGACAGCGTGCTCGACCAGGCGGTGATCGAACTGGTGGACCTGCCCCCGGCCGAACTCATCCAGCGGCTGGAGGAAGGCAAGGTGTACGTCCCCGATCGGGCGGCGCTGGCGGCGCAGAATTTTTTCCGCGAAAGCAACCTCACGGCTTTGCGGGAACTGGCCTTGCGGTTGGTGGCGGATCACGTGGGCGAAGCCACCCGCGAGTGGCGAAGCGCACAGACCGGCGCCGGGCCCTGGAAAACCGGGCATTGTCTGCTGGTGGCAGTCGGCCCGAGTCCCGCGTCGGCCTCGCTGTTGCGGTGGGCGCGGCACATGGCCGACAGCCTGCAATGCCGCTGGCTGGCGGTGCACGTGCAGGGCTTGCGCGAACTCACGGAACCCGCGCTGGCGCAGCTCACCCAGAACGTGGCCACCGCCCGGGAATTGGGCGCGGAGGTCATCACCACCACGGACGAGGATCTGGTCGGCGGCCTGTTGCGCGTGGCGCGCGAACAGAACGTCACGCAGATCGTGGTGGGCAAGCCCGGCGGCGAGGGCTGGCGGGCGTCGTTGCACGCCGGGCGGTTGCTGCGTCGGCTCACCCGGGAGAGTGGCGACATTGACCTGCACGTCGTGCGCGCCGACAAGGCCGGGACCGCCGTCGGGCACTCCGTCTGGCGCCCGCCGCTGCGCTCAAACCTCAACCAATACGCCCTCGCCTTGAGCGTCGTG
>JAKCAB010000322.1 GCA_021839785.1 bacterium
GGCCGGTCCACGCTCGGCCTCTTCTCCAGACGAGGAACGGATGTGGCTCAGACGACGCCGGCAGATCGAGCAGGATCAGGCCGTGTTGGCGGTGCGGATGGAGCGAAGACCTGCCGATGGTGGCCCGGACTTCTGTGGGTTTGCCATCCAGCCGCAAAGCAAGGCGCTGTGGACCCGCGCCCGTAAACGTTCCGCGCATCACACCGCGCTCGAAATGAAACGAGAGTCTTCGGTCCCGCCAGGCGAGCGTCTGGCCGAAACCGGCTTCCCAGTAATGGGCAGGGACAGTCGGGGTGATGAAGACGACGCCCTCGAGCCCAAACTCCACGCCCAGCAGGAACCGGTGGATGATGCGGATCAGGTTGGCCGGGTATTCGCAGTAGGTGTTCGGCCCGGCGGGCTTGCCATCCGGCGGGTGATAGCGTTCGCGCCAGTAGTAGCCATTTCCGCGGCCCACCTCGCAAACCTTGCGCACCGTCTCGACGATGCCGTCGCCATCTCCCCGGCGTGCCCGCGCCCAGGCCTCCAGGTACCACACGCGGCCCATCGCGGCCAGGTCGTGCCGGCGGTCCGACCCGCTGAAGGCCTGTGGCAGGCTGAACTCCCAGTCCTCGTAAGTTTCCGGTCGTGTCGCGACCGCGGTGGGGATGCCGCCGTAGCGGAACCCGGCTTCGTTCCGCAACTGCGGCCACAGCCGCACAGCCTGCCGGCGGCTGGCGATGCCGGTGGCCAACGCCGCCCAGTTCGTGTCGGTCAAACCGTGCCGGTCAATCACTCCACGCTCCGGGTGGAGGTATTCGGCAAAGTGGTCGCCCACCCAGAAACGACGCCGGAAGCACTTCGTGATGCGTGCGGCCAGCGATGCGTAGTGACTTGCCGAAGGGTCGTCGCCCACCACCCGGTTCAACGCGGCCAGACGGTCGAACGCCTCCGCCGCGTGGCATTGGGCCACGCCGTCGAATTCGAGCCGGGAAGGCATCTCGACATAGTAGCCCCCGCCTTTGACCAGCCCTTCGCCCGTGATCAGGGAGGCGAGAAACTCCCCGGCGAGGTTGACCGACGACAAGTTTGCCCGCAGCCAGCTCCGATCCTGCGTGAACCGGAAAATCGCGTCGGCGTTCTGGATGTAGGTCGTGCTCCCCAGCGCACGGAGCGGATCGCCGGGAACCCAATGCGTGTAGAACCCGCCGTTCGGCTCAACGGGTTGGCCATACACCTCCTTCGCGCCCGGCAAAATGGCGAGCGGCAGGCGACCGTTCGGTTTCTGGAAGGACCGCACGTAGTCCCAATTCGCTTTGACCACTTCCCCCTGCCCGAGCCACAGCAGCGCATCGCTCATCTGCTGGCCATCCAGAGACGGATAGGTGTTGCCTTGGCCGAAGCCCTGGCGATCCGCGCACACCGACCAATAGCCGGAAAAGACGCCGGGATCGACCGCGGCGAGGACGTTCTGAGTCGCCGCTTGTGAGAAGGCGGAGACGATGTCCGCGTCGGGGAGGTCCAGTGTGGTGGCGGGCGTGGGGCTGGAGGAGCCATGCTCACCGGCGGTGCCCGGCGTCGCCTTGCGATCTTCGGCTGCGTCCGTGGCCCGGCCCGGCATCGTGGCCAGCCATCCCAAGCTCAATCCGGCAGCGGTGCGCGCTGTCTGGCGGATCGCTTCGCGACGGGAGAGTTTCATGGGTCTCGACTCACCGGTGGGGCGATCACCCCCGCACAAGCACGGGCGTCCGCGGCCGGTCAGGTCATGCATCATCGCTCGACGCCCGTTTTCCATCAACGCTTATAGTCAAAAGCTTCAAGTGGCATCCGGAGAACAGCATTTCCGCGTGCTCGATCCCGCCTGCAGCTCCGGCAACTTCCTCTACCTTGCCTACCGGGAACTCAAGCGCCTCGAAGCCCGCATCTACGAGCGCATCGACGCCGAATTCCCCAGTCACGCCGAGCCGGGCCAGGTGCGCCTCAGCTTCCTCTGCGCCCAAAACTTCTTGGGCCGCGACATCAACCCGCTTGCCGTCGAAATCGCGAAAGTCGCCATGAAGGTGGCGCGCAAGCTGGCCATCGACGAACTCCACATCGCCGAACAACCGCTGCCGCTGGACACATTTGTTCCCCTCTTCTCGCCGCGGAGTTCGTTCGGGTGGCGCGGGCGCTGCTGGACGAGACCGCGCTGGAGCGCGAAAAGCGGCGAGATCACAAACGGGTTTGTGCTCCCGTTCTCGCCAGGATGCATGCCAAGACGCTCGCCCCGTTCTACGGCGGGGGGGACCAGGCCCTGCAACTGGCCGCCCTGATTGCGGAGAGCCGTTTCGATTTGGGCGTCGGGGTTCTGGACCGCTGGGTTCAAGCCCAACAATCATGGGGGGGCGCCCGGCGGACAGGCTCAATCAAACTGAATCCGACCCAATCAAACCGAGTTGCAGTGCATGCCCGCGGCAACGCCGGATGAACCGGCGGCGAGCCCTGCGGCGTCCTCGGCCCCACCCGCAGCGGGCGCAACCGGACAGGGGACTCCGCCGCCGGGCGATGGCTCATGAAACCGCCAGGTTCATGACCGCTCGTAGAATGACGTTGGCACAAACCTGCGTGTGGCGCGTGGATCAAACGCGATCGTTTACCCCGTGCTCGATTAGTCGCCGCCCGCCCGCCGGGCGGTTCCGGCGGAGAACAGGCATCCGCGGCTCACCGTTTCGCGGTCCCGTTGTTCAACCACACGTCCACGCGCGGCGTTTCCCAGGTGTACGGTTTGTTCAGCAGGTCCAAATCGCCGTCGCCGTCCAAGTCGGCCAGCCGGGCTTCGTGCCAGCCTTCGCCGACCACCAGTTCGGTCTTGCGGACATTACCCTTGCCGTCGCCGTAAAAGATCCACGCTGTGGCCTTGGGGTTGTCCGGCTGCGGCTGTTGCTCGTGCCACTTGGCCATCTCGGCCACGAAGATGTCCAGGGGGCCGTCGCCGTTGATGTCGCCGAGTTGCAGGCTGTGGCCGTGAACCACGTCGCGACCGATCAAGTCGTGGCCGACCCAGGAATTGCTCTGGGTTGGATCGCCTTTACACTCGTACCACTTGACCGGACCGCCGCCGTCGCCGGGCGAAATCACGATCTCCGGCCGGCCGCCTGCCACGAGTTGCCCGCCGAAGATCAGCCCGCCGACGTCTCCAAGCTTGACCGCCTGGAAATGCTTTCCGCCGGTGTGCTTGTACCACATGTTGTACGCGAGCAGATCGACCTTGCCATCGCCGTCGATGTCGCACGCCGACATCCCTTCGGTGTAAGGCGTCGAGCCGGCGCTGGTGCCGGAGACGATCACGGTCCTCGGCCACCCGTCAGCCGCGCGCGGATTCGCCGGGATTTCGGCGAGGAAAAGTGCCTTGGCCTGCTGGTTCCAGAACGCGAGTTGCGGTTTGCCTATGCCGAGGAAGTCGCCGAAGGCCTGGTCATGGTGCTGGGTCTGGCCGCCATTCTTGATGACGTGGCGTTTCCAGGGAGTGTTCTTGTCGAAGTGCGGCGCGGGGTTCTCCCACCACCAGACCTGGTTGCTCTGCCAGTCACCGCCAAAGACCACGTCGAGGTCGCCGTCGCCATCGATGTCGTAGGCCGCCCCGCCGGCTTCGACGGTCAGGTAATCCTTCTCGATGACGTACGTGTCCCAGACCTTCGCCGTGCGGCGGTACCAGACGAGGGCCGGGGGCTTCTGGCGAAAACTCAGGATGAAGTCGTTCAGGCCGTCGCCGTCGAAGTCGCCGATCAACGCGCCGGTCTGCTGCTGCGAGCCCCCGGGCGGCACCGGCAGGTCGCCGCTTTTGCTGGAGAGATGTTGCCACTGCGGATCGGCGGCAGTAGCGGCGAGGGTGAGCCCGAACAAGGCACCGAATGTCGAACGAGTCGTTTTCATGGCACGTGGTGAGGTGGAGATTCCGCGCAGAGACGGGCGCCCGTCAACGGCGAACGCATCCACGCCCCGGCCGAGAAGAGCTTTCTGCGGCGCGGCCTTGGCACCTCGCGAATCAATGGCATCCTTGCAGCGCGCATGAGCAAAATCGTCGGCATCGACCTCGTCACCACCAACTCGCTGGTGGCGGTGGTGGATTCGGGCATCCCCATCGTGCTGGCCGACGTCGAGGGTCACCGGCTGACGCCATCGGTGGTCCAGTTCCCGCCGGGCGACGCGACGCCGGTGGTGGGGCGTCCGGCGAACCGCGGGCGCGTGCTCCAGCCGGCGGAGACCGTGTATTCGGTCAAGCGCTTCATCGGTCGCCGCGGCGCAGACATTCCCCGCGAGGAAACGCGGGTGACCTACGCCGTGATTGGCTCCTGCGCCGGACCGGTCCAGGTCCAGATCTGCGACCGGCAGTACGCACCCGAAGCGGTCTCCGCCGAAGTGCTGAAGAAACTGAAGCGCGACGCCGAGGCGGCCTTGGGCGAGCCGGTGTCGCGCGCGGTCATCACCGTTCCGGCCTACTTCAACGACGCCCAGCGCCACGCGACCAAGCGGGCCGGCGAGCTGGCCGGGTTCACCGTCGAGCGCATTGTGAACGAACCCACCGCCGCCGCGCTCGCGTACGGTTTGGACAAACTCAAGGCGCGCGCGAAAGTCGCGGTCTATGACCTCGGCGGCGGCACGTTCGATCTCTCGATCCTGGATTTGAACGACGGCGTGTTCCAGGTGTTGGCGACCCACGGCAACACCCGGCTCGGCGGCGACGATCTGGACCGGCGCGTGTTGGACTTCCTGGCCGCGCACATCAAAGCCGCCGGCGGACCGGACTTGGCCGGCCCGGCGGAGATCGCCAGCCACAAGCCG
>JAKCAB010000659.1 GCA_021839785.1 bacterium
TCACGACTCGCGAAGGTCTGGCGAGCAACAGCGTCGGCTACCTGATCGAGGACGACGAAGGCTATCTCTGGCTGGGCTCGAACGCCGGTCTGCAGCGGGTCTTGAAGCGAACGCTGAACGACGTTGCACGCGGTCTGACCAACGCGATCGTCGCACGCGTTTACGGTCGGCAGGATGGTCTGCCGGTGGCGGAGTGCCCGCTGGGCACGCAACCGGGCGCCTGCCGGACGCGAGATGGCACACTCTGGTTTCCGACCATCAAGGGCCTGGCCACGGTCAAGCCCGCCAAACTGGTTCGCAACCCGTTCCCGCCCCCCGTTATGATCGAGTCCGTGGTCGTGGAAGGCGTGTTGCAGGAGACCAACCGCTTTCGCACAGAGCACCTGACCCCGATCACAATCCCGCCCGGCAAAGGCCGGCTGGAGATTCATTACACGGCGCTGAATTTGGGCGCGCCGGAGCGGGCGAGTTTCCGCTATCGGATGGAACAGCACGATCCCGGCTGGACTGATGCGGGCAAGGAGCGCGTCGCCCGCTATCCGAAGCTGCCGCCCGGCCGGTACACGTTTTGCGTCACGGCGTGCAACGAGGACGGCGTTTGGAACGAGACCGGCAATTCGCTGGCGATTACGGTGCTGCCGCCGTTCTGGCAGACGTGGTGGTTTCTGAGCGCCAGCGCGGCCTGTCTGCTGGGCTTGATCGTGGCGGTGGTGCATTACTTCTCGACCCAGAAGCTGCAGCGCCAGGTGGAGCGCTTGCGCCAGCAGGAGGCGCTGGAAAAGGAGCGGGCCCGCATCGCGCGCGACATCCATGACCAGCTTGGCGCGAGCATGACGCAGATTTCGTTGCTGGGCGATCTCGTCGAAGGCGACAAGGACTCGCCGGACGACGTGGCGGCGCACGCTCAACAGATTTCCCAGACCGCGCGGGACACCACGCGGGTCTTGGACGAGATCGTCTGGACCGTGAACCCGTCGAACGACACGCTCGAAGGCCTGGTCACGTACGTCTGCAAGTACACGCAGGAATACCTGGAGGTGGCCGGGCTGCGTTACCGGCTCGAGGTGCCGGGCGAACTGCCGGCCGCGTCGATTTCGCCCGAGGTCCGCCATAACGTTTTCCTCGCCGCCAAGGAAGCCGTGACCAACGTGGTCCGCCACGCCCAGGCGTCCGGGGTCTGGCTGCGTTTGCGCCTCGAGCCCGGCCGGTTCACCTTCGAAATCCAGGACGACGGCCGCGGTCCCGCAGGCATGGATTCGGAGCGGGCACGGTCACGAAACGGCGTGCGCAACATGCACAAACGCCTGGCCGACATCGGTGGCAGTTTTGCGATCGAACCCGCGCCGGAGAAAGGCACCGTGGTGCGCTTGACGGTGCCGCTGAACGCCGCCTGACCCCCACTTGCCATGCCCATCACCGTTTCCATTGTCGAAGACAACGACCAGCTTCGCGCCACGCTCGCCCGGGTCATCGGTCGCGCGGAAGGCTTCCAATGCCTGGGCCAACATGCCAGCGCGGAGGAAGCTTTGCTGGCGATCCCGAAGGAACGGCCGAACGTGGTCCTGATGGACATCAACCTGCCCGGCATGAACGGCGTCGAGTGCGTGCGCCAGTTGAAACCGTTGGTGCCGGAAACCCTGGTGTTGATGCTCACCGCTTACGAGGACACGGACAACATCTTCAACTCGCTGGCGGCGGGTGCGTCCGGCTACCTCCTCAAACGCACGACCAGCGCCGAGTTGCTGGCGGCCATTCGCGACGTGCAAAAAGGCGGTTCGCCGATGACCACCCACATCGCGCGCAAGGTGGTCCAGTCGTTTCAGAAAGCCGGACCATCGCCGCAGCCCACCGAGAACCTGTCGCAGCGGGAACAGGAAGTGCTGGATTGCCTCAGCCAGGGCCTGATCTACAAGGAAATCGCCGAGAAGCTGGGCATCAGCTACGAGACGGTCCACACGTACATCCGCCGGATTTACGAAAAGCTCCAGGTGCGGACGCGCACCGAAGCCGTCGCCAAGTTTCTGCGGCGTTGACCCGCGCGGGGCGGCTCCAGCGATTGGGAGCAATCGAGGGCGATTTGAGCTTGCCGCCTTTGACCGGGTCCGCATAGTCGTTCGCGTGCGGGCGCCCGCGGTCGTAAGCTGGGCCGGTGCGCCCGGGATGGGTTGGGGTCGTAGCTCAGTTGGTAGAGCGTCTCGTTCGCAATGAGAAGGTCAGGGGTTCGACTCCCCTCGGCTCCACCAGCCCTCCCCAAGCGGCAAACGTGGAGCGGGCAGGAAGTGCATGGATAGCTCCTCTCTCAGGGTCGAGATCTACGCGTTACCGGGCTGTATGCGTTGCCGGCGTTTCAAGGTCTTCCTGAACCAGCACCGCATTCCCTTTACCGAAATCAACGTGCTCACCCAGCCCAAGGTCCTGGCCCGCGTCGCCCTCGGCTGCCGGCCGGTCCTGCCGATCATCGTCCTTGACCAGCAGGTGCTCGCCGGCTGGACTCAGCAACGACTCGAGACCGCGATTCGTCGCCGGTACCCGCAGGCCTTTGGCTGCCTGCCGCAGCGGGCGCGTCGCTTGCCGAAAACGCTTTTATGAAACGCCTCCTGTTTGCCTGGGCGACTGCCGCCTTCACGGCGCTTGCCGCCTACCTGCCTCCGCTCACGATCCCGCAGGGTGTCGGTGTCAACATCCACTTCAACCGCGGTCATGCCGCCGATCTCGACCTGCTCGCCACGGCGGGTTTCAAGTTCGTGCGGATGGACCTCGGTTGGGCGGGCATCGAGCGCCGGCACGGCGAGTACGACTGGTCGGCCTACGAGGAGTTGATCGGCAACCTGGAACGGCGCGGCCTGCGGGCGATCCTGATCCTCGACTACTCGAACCCGCTTTACGAAGAAGCGGTGACAGCGCGCAACCCGGTCTCGGGCGGCGAGCATCGCGACACCGCGTCGCCGCAACACCCCGAAAGCGTCGCCGCTTTTGCCCGCTGGGCGGCGGCGGCGGCCACGCATTTCCAGGGCCGGCGCGTGATCTGGGAGATCTGGAACGAGCCGAACATCTCCTTTTGGAAACCCAAGCCGGACGTGGCCCAGTACAACACGCTCGCGCTGGCGACCTGCAAGGCCATCCGCGCGGCGGACCCGAAGGCTACGATCATCGGCCCGGCCACCTCGGAAGTGCCGCTGCCGTTTCTGGAGACTTTCTTCGCCAGCGGCGTGCTCGAGTACCTCGACGCCGTCAGCATCCACCCGTACCGGAACTACTCGAAACCGCCGGAAACCGCCGCCGAGGACTACGCCAAGCTCCGCGCCTTGATCGCCAAATACGCGCCGACCAAGAAGAAGAATCTGCCGATCATCAGCGGCGAGTGGGGTTACGCCTCGCACACGCGCGGCGTGTCGCTCGAAACCCAGGCCGCCTTCGCCGCGCGGCAGCAGCTCGCGAACCTCCTCGCCGGCGTGCCGCTTTCGATCTGGTACGACTGGAAAAACGACGGCACCGATGCCGCCGAACGCGAACAGAATTTCGGCGTCGTGACCGATCAATTGGCGCCCAAGCCCGCCTACCTGGCGATCAAAACCCTCACCAGCGAGCTGGCCGGCTACCGCCTCGAACGCCGGGTGAGTTCGGGCAGCGAGCGCGATTACGTGTTGCTGTTCACGAAACCGCGCGCCACACCCAAGCTGGCCGTCTGGACGCTGGACGACACGCACTCGGTGAGCCTGGCGGTGACGCTCGGTTCGCGCGCCGCGGTGCGCGCGGCCCACGCCGGCGGAGTGGTGGTCGAGTCCAAGGCTAAAGGCCGCGAGGCGACCTCGTTTCTCACCGCTTCCGCAACCTCCGGACCGGGGCAGAAGATCACGCTCGGCCCCGACCGACTCAGCTTCGAGGTGGGGCCGCCGCCGCTCTACCTGACCCTCGAAGGGGTTCGGTTGAAGCGATAACTGCGGCGCAGAGACCGAACCAAAGGTCACTTCGAAGTCTCCGCCAGCGCGGCGGCCAGTTCGCCGGGAATCCGCAGCACCGTGCCGTGGCGAGGGTCGGGTGGAAACGGCATCTGCTTGGACACGTCCTCCCAGACCTTGAAATCCTTCGGTTTCTTCGAGGAATATTGTGGGTAAAGAGCGAGCTTTCCGCAGAAGAACAGGCTGCGCGTTCGGTAGTTCTCGAAGTTCCGAAAGCCGCGCGCGGCCGGCTTGAGGTTCTGGATCTTTGCGTTCAACCCCTCCGTGACCGCATTGGTGAGGTGATGCTTCAAGTACGGGCGCCGGTTGGGCCGGTGCCGTTTGAGCCTCTGCGCCCCCGCGACCCACGGGGGGAGCCGGCGGCGGCTCCCCCAGCCGTACCAATCCTGGAAGAACCGCCGGGCCGGCGCCGGGCTCCCCTCCTCCCAGAACTTCGAGCAGCGCTCCTTGGCCGCCCAGGCCCGGGCCACTTTGCGATTCAGATCCTTCAAGCGTTCGAATTCCGCCGCCGGCGCGGGGCGGAAGTTCTGCGGGGGGGGCCGCCAGCGTGGCCGCGTCCCCGTGAGCGGCTCATCCCCGGCGGCCAGCAACTCTGTGGGCTCCTGCCGCCGAACCTTGTCGACCGCCGCGTTGAGGTGCGCGCTGACCGGGTAGAGCTTTCTCCGATTTTGTGGACAAGGGAAGCGGAGTGGCAGAAAAAGAAAGTGCACAGCCTAGCAGCCCGTCAAAAAAGTCGCCCGGGGGAGTGAACATTTAAAAGGGGAGAGCGTCCAACGAGGAACTTCATTATGGCGCTGGGTCGACGCACCCCCAAACAGTCCGAGTTGTTCGTGGCCAC
>JAKCAB010000076.1 GCA_021839785.1 bacterium
GCCGCCCCCGGAGCCGCGGTGCCGGGCCGGCGCGGGCCTCCCGGAGGCGACCAAGGCCCGGCTGCGGGCGCAACCCGCGGCGCTGGATCCGTTCGCCTTGCAGAAAAGCCTTGAGGCCAAACGGAAGTCCTTTTTCACTGCCCCGGGTAACCTGGATCGGGAGTCAACGCAGACCTGACGGCCCCCCGCCTCCGGTAACGTCTTGCCTGAGTCAACTCGGGTGAGCCTGCTGGCCGGGCCGGGCATGATCCAGCGGCTGGACTTTGGCGGTTTCATCCTGCTGCGGCCGGAGGTGCTCAGTCGCTACGCCGCCGCCGTGGTGCGCAAGGTGCGGAAGCATCCGCAAGATCTTGTTCTCGACCCCACAGCCCTCACCCGCCCTTCGGGCACCCTCTCCCACTCCCGTGGGCGAGGGACTGGTTGCCTCCGCGAAGACGAATTGCTGGCCGGGGATTTGGATTACCAGGATTTCAAACGCCTGCCGCGCGAGGACGAGGCGGTGGTGTTGCGCACCCTGCTGGAGACCTTCATCAGCCGGGCGTGGTGTCTGCGTCAGATGCAAGTCGGCCCAGCCTGAAAGGCTGGCGTGGACAAGCCCAGGGCAAGCGAGCAATGGCGAGCGCCGCCCTGGGTCTGTCGGCGGAAAACCGATGCGCTCTGAAAGAGCGCTGGTGACGTATCGCTTCGACGGTCCGGCGGACGACATCTACGCGACGCTGGTGATGCGGCTGCATCACACGGTGGCGTTTCCGAGTACGGAACTCTGGAAGCCGGTGGCGGATCTCAACCAATCCCGAAGGGATTGAGTCCTTCAGCCCAAGGTTGCGACGCAGGAGCTACCTTGGGTGTTGGATCGGAATTACGGCCAACCCCAACGGGGTTGCGCCCTTGTCACGTCACGGCGATCTCGACACAACCCCATTGGGGTTGAGGTGCGTTCCATTTCGGTTTCCCAGGGTAGCTCGGTCCGAGCCGGACTGGCCAACCTCGCAACCCTGGGCTTTGAGACGGAATCCCGTTGGAATTCGGGTCAAGGAGCAGGTGCGCGAGATGCAGGTCGAAGGGCAGGTGGTGATTGACGACGAGAGCCGCGAATTGCTGGCGGTGCATCACACGGGATTCATCGTGGCCGAAGCCGGGCAAATCTATCGCGGCTACACGAACAGCGACCACGGGATTGATGGCGAGGTGGCCCAACTCCGAAGCTCGAAGCTCGAAGCTCGAAATCCGAAAGAAATCCGAAGTCCGAAGTTCGAAATCACGCGGTGTCGTGTGATGCTTTCGGCATTCGGTATTCGGGCTTCCTTCGGGTTTCGGGATTCGGTTTTCGGAGTTCAGCGCCAGCGGGCGTACGCTTACGCCGTGATGCTGGTCATCCGCACGTCAGATGGCGACATCCGCTGGATGGACGTGAGCGCCTACCTCAAGCGCGAAAGTGCCGGGGGGAAGACGGTGAAGCAAATCATCTTCGCGGGCGAGCGGTTTGATGCGGTGAGTGTGCAGAAGTGGCGGAAGAAGGTGTTGGGTGGGAAACCAACGGGGTGACTGTGCATTCTCGGCGGCGCGGTACTCCTGTTCAAGCCGGCATTGCCCCGGCTCGGCGATTCGCTCACTTTGGCGGCCATGCAAACGCAATCGCGCCGCACCGAACCGCCATCGCCCGAGCGCCCAAACCACCGCGCAGGCTCCCGTCCCTCGCCAGGCAGCCAGAGAGCGCGCCGCGCCGTGCCGGGACTGTTTCTGGCTTTGGTTTTGCAGGTCGGCGCGGCGACTTCTGAGGCGGTCGATTCGCCGACACCAGCGACTGCCACCGCGGCCCCCGCCATGCCAGCCAATGGCGACGCCGTGGTCACCGACCTCCTCGCGCCGATCTGTGGGCGACGCGACCTGCCGGCGATGGCCGGGGCCATTGTCACCAGCCACGGTCTGCAAATGCTCGGCGCGGTCGGCGTCCGCAAGCGCGGCACGGCCGTGGCGGTCACCCTCAACGACCTCTGGCATCTCGGCTCCGACACCAAGGCGATGACGGCAACGCTGGCGAGCAAACTGGTCGAACGCGGAAAACTGAAGTGGGACACGACGGTTTCCGAGGTGTTCCCGGACCTGGCGCCTGATTTCGATCCCGGCTTCAAAGAGGTCACGCTGCGGCACCTGCTTTCGCACCGGGCCGGCCTGGCCGCGAATTTGAATTGGGGCCGCATCGCCCGCCAAGGAACGCTTCAGGAACAGCGCCGGGAAGCGGTGAAAGAAGGGCTGTCGGCCAAACCGCAGCACGCACCCGGCAGCGCCTACCTGTACTCGAACCTCGGCTACGTGATCGCCGGCGCGATGATCGAGCGCGTGACCGGCCGGCCCTGGGAGGATTCGATGCGATCCGAAATCTTCGCGCCATTGAAGATGGCCAGCGCGGGCTTCGGCGGGTTGGGCGCGCCCGGTCAGATCGACGAGCCGTGGGGCCACGTCACGGGCGGGAAACCGGTCAAGGATCACGGTCCCACGGTGGACAATCCGGCGGTGATCGGGCCGGCGGGAACGGTGCATTGCACGCTCCAGGACTGGGCGAAATTCATCGCCGACCAATTGCGCGGCCTGCGGGGCGAGCCGGGGTTGCTCCAGCCCGAAACGTATCGTGAGCTGGCCCGGCCACCGTTCGGCGGTGATTACGCGCTGGGCTGGCAGACGGTCGAGCGCTCGTGGGGCGGCGGCCAGGTGCTGAATCACTGCGGCTGCAACACGATGTACTACGCCAACGCCTGGCTCGCGCCGGAGCGCGATTTCGCGGTGCTGGTCTGTGCGAACCAGGGTCTGGACGCATTCGACGCAACCGACGAAGCGGTCTCGGCCTTGATCGGCTGGCACAACCACTCACCTGCCACGCCACCGGCCAACCCGGCGAAAGCCGCGCCTGCCCGCTGAATCGCGAGCCCCCCGGTCTCGCATCGCTTCCGCAGGCGCCGATCACCGTCCGGCGCAGCGCGCGAACGCCGCATAGACCGCCGGATCGTCTGCGGCGCCGCTGAACCGGAACGGAAACGCCTGGTTGACCTTCTCGGCCATGAAACCCCAGGACGCGCCGCTGGCGACGCAGGCTTCCAACGCCGCGACGCCGGTCGCACCCACCTTGTCGTCTTCATTGCAGACGATCGGCTTGCCGAACCGACGAAGCGCCGCGATGCGCGCCGGGATGTCGGCGACTTTCGTTCCGTTGAAGTGCACCAAAATGAAGTCGGCCGCCTCGGCCACCGGATCGTCCATGCGGCCGTGGCCGAGCCCGCTCGTGGCAACGAGCAGCTCCGGCGCGGTCTGTTTCGCCAATCGGATCAGCTCCACCTGCCCGGCCACGGTTTTGAGGATCGGGTGGTCGAAACCGCCATGCTGGAATTCATTGGCGATCTCGAGGACCACATTGTCGAAACCCGCTTCGCGAATCCACCGTGCGGCGTTCACCACCCCGGCCCGCACGGCGGCGTCATTGGTCAGCACCTGATCCTGGCGTTGGTAGAAACAACCGAGGATCACCGCCGCGCCCTGCCGATCGCAGGCCGCGATCACGCGCCGGACGCGGCGCAGGTAGCTTTCGCGCAGCGAGCCCTCCGGGGCGAACGCCGAATTCTCGGCGCCCTCGTAACCCGGCATACCGCCCTGCAGATTCAAAGTGAACGCCCGGACGCCGTGCGCGATGTAGTCGGGGAGGTGCTCGATGAAGGTCGCGGTGTTCGCGTCCGGGTCGAAACCAGTCCGCCGGCGATCCTCGAACACGGCGTTGACCATGCGCACGTTGAGCAACAACCCCTCGGCGGGCGCGCCCCGGTACGTGACTGCTCCGTTCAGTTGCCAGCGGCCACCGATGATGGCTACGCGGGTGTGTGAACCGCCCAGGAAATGGGTGAGGAAGGCCTCGACCTGCGCGCTCGATTCGGCCGTGGGGTCGTGCGTGGCGCGATGGGTCATGGCCACGCGGTTGGTGCGGCCGAGGAGATGGTTGACCGCGACGACGGCGTTCAGCGCGCGCCAGCGCTCCGGCGGATCCTCGGAGCCGCCCGAGACGAGCAATGGCCGCGGCGCGATCGACGCGATCAGTTCGGGCAGATCGTGGTCTGACTCGAAGAGCTGTCGATACGCGCCGGTGCGCGGGTTGTCCGCGGCGGGAATTCCCGGTTTGCGCTGCACAGAGGCGTCGCGCCCGAGATACCACGGCTCCCAGTAATTCACGTTCGGCCGCGTTTCGTCCCAGACGATGCCCGGATCGCTGACGACCACCGCGGCGAACCGCTCGCAAAGTGCCCCCGCGAACAACGCCCATTTGCCGCCGTAGCTGTGGCCCACGATGCCCAGGCGCGCGGGATCGACGGACGGCAGATTCGCCAGCGCGTTCGCGCAGTTCGCCGCGACATAGGCGAGAAAGGAGAGCGGTTGGCACACGGCCTCGCCGGTCGCCGGTTTCCACGCGTCGCCGCCCGGCGAACCGATGGCGAGGCTCACAAATCCCAGCTTGGTCAGCCGGTAAGCGAAATCACGTCCAAGCTTGCCGAGACCGATGCTGGTCTCCGGCTCGTAAAAGGGCACCAGCACCGCCGGGAACGGCCCCGATCCATCCGGCGTGAGCAACCAGCCTTCCTCGGTCTGACCCGGCGCGATCTCGAGTCGGATGCGCTGCTGAGTGAAGTCCTCGCGGCGCTCGCGGCGAAGGATCTCCAGGCGTGGCCGCGCGATCAGCGGCGGCCAAGCTCCCATGACTTGCTGCCAATGCTGGTGAATTTCGGCGCGGCGCTCGGTCCAGTCCGCCGGCG
>JAKCAB010000651.1 GCA_021839785.1 bacterium
AAAATGCCTGGCGCTGGATGCTCGGCGTCGCGGCGTTTCCGTCGATCATTTACACGGTGATGTGCTTCGGCCTGCCTGAAAGCCCGCGCTGGCTGTTGAGCCGGAAAGGCGACCGCCAGCAGGGCCTGCAAGTGCTTCGGCTCATCGAACCCGAGGCCGCCGCGGGCCAGATCGAGGCCGATGCGGAGGCGATTCTGGCCGCGGCCGCGGCTGAACAAGCCAGCTCGCGCGGGTTCTGGAGCTGGCGGTTGCGCGTCCCCATGCTGCTCGCCTTTTTGATCGCGTTCTTCAACCAGTTCTCCGGCATCAACGCGGTGCTGTACTTCGCCCCACGCATCTTCGAGTTGACCGGCCTGGGTGCGAACGCCGCCCTGCTGCAATCGGTCGGCATCGGCGTGACCAACCTGATCTTCACTTTTGTGGGCTTGTGGCTGATCGACCGGCTGGGCCGCCGCACGCTGTTGTTCATCGGTTCGATCGGCTACATCACGTCGCTCGGACTGGTCGCTTGGGCGTTTTTCACGGAGCATTTCGCGATCGTGCCGGCGTGCATCTTCGCCTTCATCGCCAGCCACGCCGTCGGCCAGGGCGCGGTCATCTGGGTGTTCATCTCCGAGATTTTCCCCAACCGCCATCGCGCCGAAGGCCAGGCGCTGGGCAGCTTCACGCACTGGATTTGTGCCGCGTTGATCACGACTCTGTTTCCGAAAGTGGTCACCGCCTTTGCGCCGGGCTACGTCTTCCTGTTTTTCTGCGGCATGATGGTGCTGCAGCTCCTCTGGGTAAAACTCATGGTGCCCGAGACGAAAGGCGTGCCGCTCGAACAGATGCAGAAACGGCTGGGCCTCGAATAAGGCCACACCGCGTTTCCTCACCCCCACGCCCATGTCCGAAAACCCGCCTGTGATTGTCGGTCTCGGCGAACGGCTCTGGGATCTCCTGCCCGCCGGACGGCAACTCGGCGGCGCTGGTGTGCGGCTGGCTCGAACGCCGGCCTTTACAGGCGATCGGCGAACGGGCGGTCCGGCTGGCGAGTTTCGTCTGCTCGCGTCCTGGCGCGATGCCAGATCTGAAGGACTTCGTCGCCGCGGCTGGTGCCTGATTCGGGCCGGTCGGCGACAGCGTTTAGGCCGCGGATTTTCCTCGCCCGTGGCGGAGGCCAAGTATATCCGTCCCTGCCATGAATTCGTTGCTGCTGCGGGGTGGCCGCATCGTGGACCCCAGCCAATCTTTCGACGCCCCGGCAGACCTGTTGATCCTCAACGGCAAGGTGGCGGCACTGGGCGACGACGCGGCGCGTTTGGCCCCGCCGGAAGTCGAGCGACTCGACGTCGCGGGCCTGGTCGTTTGCCCTGGTTTGATCGACATCCACGTGCATCTGCGCGAGCCCGGCCAGTCCTCGAAGGAGGCCATCGCCACCGGCACGGCGGCGGCGGCGCAGGGTGGCTTTTGCACCGTGGTGTGCATGCCCAACACGACGCCCGCCATCGACACGCCCAGCACCGTCGCCTGGGTCCAGCAACGCGCGGCGCAGGAAGGCCGGGTGAACGTCCTCGTGGCCGGCGCCATCACCAAAGAAATCGCCGGCGACGAACTGGCCTCCATTGGTTCGCTGAAGAAGGCGGGTGTGGTCGCCATCACCGATGACGGCCATTGCATTCAGAACAACGACATGATGCGCCGGGCGCTGGAGTACTCCACAATGTTCGACCTGCTGGTGATGGATCATTGCCAGGATTACTCGATCGTGACCGACGGCGTGATGCACGAAGGGTACACCAGCACGCTGCTCGGCCTGCGCGGCTGGCCGGCCGAGGGCGAGGAATTGATTGTCGCGCGGAACATCCTCCTGGCCGAGCGGACCGGCGCGCGCGTGCATTGCCAGCATTTGAGCGCGGCCGGCAGCGTCCAGTTGCTGCGCGAAGCGCGCCGGCGTGGCGTGCCGATTTCCGGCGAGGCCTGCCCGCACCACTTCACGCTGACCGACGCGGCCATCGCGGGCAGCGACACGTTTTGGGCCGGCGACGGCAAGGCGCTGTATCCGGACGTGCCGGCGGCCAGCCTGCCCTGTTGGCCGAACTACGACACCAATTTGAAGATGAACCCGCCGGTTCGCACGGCCGCCGACCGGGAGGCCATCATCGAGGGGTTGGTGGACGGCACGATCGAAGTCATCGCCAGCGATCACGCCCCGCACTGCAATTACCAGAAAGAGGTCGAGTTCGACGTGGCGCCGTTCGGGATCACCGGGCTGGAGACCGAATTGGCGTTGAGCCTGATGCGGCTGGTCCATTCCGGCCGGCTGTCGCTGGCGGGGCTGATCGAGAAGTTTACCGTGAATCCCGCCCGCTTGCTCCGGCTCGCCCACAAAGGCTCGCTCAAGCCCGGGATGGACGGCGATGTCACGGTGTTCGATCCCGACCGCGAGTGGGTCTGGGAGCGCAGCCAGACGGCCAGTCGCTCGGTGAACAGCCCGTTCTACGGCTGGCCTTTGCGTGGCAAGGCGGTGGCCACAGTGGTCGCCGGCAAGTGCGTCTGGCGCGACTCCCAGCCCGCGGCAAAGCGTCGCAAAACTGGCAAATGAGCCGGGGCCGGCTATAATTTCGGCGATCGGACAATGTTATGAAACGACTTCTCTTAAGCATGCTGGTTGGCTTCGCGGCCTTGAGCCTCAGCGCGGCCGACCTTGAATGGCACACCGACCTCGCCAAGGCGCAGGCCAAGGCCAAGGCCGAAAACAAACGCGTCTTGATCGACTTCACCGGCTCCGACTGGTGCGTGTTCTGCATCAAGCTCCACAAGGAAGTGTTCACCACACCCGAGTTCGCCGCGTACGCCAAGAAGAACCTGGTGCTGGTGGAAATCGACTTCCCCCACAAGACCCCGCAGTCGGCCGAGCTGAAGCGGGTCAACGAGAAACTCCAGAAAGAATACAAGGTGCGCGGGTTTCCGACGGTGGTCGTTCTCGACAGCGCCGGCAAGAAACTGGGCGAAATGGTCGGCTACGGCGGCGGCGGACCGAAGGCCGTGATCGGCAAGCTCGACGGCTTCAAGAGCTGAACGGCGCTGGCATCGCTGGCGATTTCAAGGCGCGGCCTGCGGGTCGCGCTTTTTGTTTGGTCCGCCGGCGGTCAATCGGTGATGTCCATCCGCTCGAACCGGTCGCCCAGCCATTTCAGGCCCAGGCCGGCTTCGAGCCCCAGCACGAGCGCCGCGGCCAACGCAGCGAGCGGCAGCGCCACCAGCCAGCCCACCGCGAATTTCGCGAGCAGGAAAACGACGGTGCCCACACCGGCCGGCGGCAACAGGGCCAGCATCAGGCTGAGCAGGTGCCCCATCATCAGCAGCATCCGCTGGCCCATCGCTTCGAAGCCTTGGGCGCCTTGCGGGCCGAGCCGGACCCAGGCCGGAAACAGCACGGCAGTCGCGTTGTGGAGCAGCAGCAAGGTCAGGTTCAGCACCGGTGACAAAATAACGGCGCTGAGCGCCACCACGGCTTGCGGCGCGACCCCGGCGGATCTCGCCCCGAACGGCAGTTGCAGGCTGGGAAACAGCGCGGCCGCCACCGCCACCAACACGCATTGGGAAAGCGTGAGAATGAACACCGGCGCCAGAATCTCGCCCAACACGAGCTGCCAGCCGCGGAGCGGGTAGGTCTTGATCACGTCCGCCATCGGTAGATCCTGGCGCAAATCGAACCGCGCCAGGTCCGGCCCCACCAGAACGAGCATGGGCGCGAGGCCAACCGCCATCGCTCCCATAACCTTCAAGCCGGCCGCCTTCGGCGACGCGATGCCCACCCCGATCGCCATCGGCACCAGCATCGCGAGCAGCAGGATTCCCAGCCGCGAAGTCAGGACCGACTGGGCGGAAATCAGGTTCTTCCACATTAGCGCCACCGGGCGCGGGCCGGATGCGGGCAGGCGAAACGGCGCCCAGCCTTCACGCGTGCGCGGGCCGGCCAGGTGCCAGTTGCCCGCGCGGGCGGCGGCGATGAGCCGGCTGCGTTGCTCGGCGCGTTCGAGTGCGGTTTCCTCGAACGCCACCGCCGTGACCAGCACCCAAACGTAAAGCAGCGCGAACAAGCCCAAGGCGGGCAGGAGCGCCAGCGCGAAGCCAGCCAACCCCGGCGCGAGCAATGGACGCACCAGCAGACGCAGTGGCCACAACACCCAGCTCATCGGCGGCTGACCGAAAACCGTCTGGGCAAACTCCGCCAGCGCTCGGGGTTGGGCGAGGGCGTCCGCCGGCAGTGCGGCGAAGGCCGCGTCCGCGCGCCGCCACACCGTCAATCCCAGCAGGGCCAGCAGCCCGAGCCCGAGCCCGCGCCGGACCCAGTTGCCGACGCCGCGGTCCAGCAACCGCGTGCGGAAAAAGCCCGCGCCCAGCCGGTGGAGTTCCATCGCCCCCATCAACACCCACCAGCCCAGCGCCAGCCGCCACGCGCCGCCCGGCGGCATGAGCCGCCAGGTAAAGAAGGTCATGATCAACGCACTGAACGCCAGCGCCAACTGGGTCTTGAGCAGGCGGAAATGGATCAGCGTGCGGCGCGCGAGCGGCGCCGGAAACAGAAACGCGACCTCCGCCTCGGTGAAATCCAGCGTGGCGCGCTTTGACGGTACGATCCAAGTGATCGCCACCAGTGCGAAAAAGGCGAACGCGACCGCCATTTCCGCGACCGGCTGCCAGTCCGGCGGAATCGCGGCCGGCCCGCCCGTACCGGGAGAAGCCGACGCAAACGGGCGCAGGAAGAAGAACCCCAGGTAAGCGAAACCGATGACCGCGCCGAG
>JAKCAB010000209.1 GCA_021839785.1 bacterium
CCGCGCTGGCGGCGGTTCTGGCAGTGCCCGCCGTCATGGGGGTGGTGGCGCCGTACGCCCTGGCCACACCGGGGCATCTCTGTCCGTTCTGCCTGTTCCACGCGCAGGGCGGGTGGCTGGGCTGGCCGCTCTTCGGCGCGCTATTCACCGCAACCGTGACCAGCCTCGGGCTCGGGGTCGTGGAGCTCAATCGTGGCACGGCCGGGAACCCGGCGCTCGCCCGCGAGTTCCAGCAAGCCGTGGCGCGGTGGTCCGCGCTGGCCTGGGCGGGCGTCGTGGCGTGCGGTGCGTTTCCGGTGGTGAGTTACCTTGTCCGCTCCGGTGGCGTATCCGTGTTTGGGGCAATTTGAATCATGAACGCGAATCCATCGAAGTTCCTGCCGGTCATCGCCGCTCTAGCCTGGCTGGCCGCCGGCTGTGGACCGCAGGGCGCGCGTTGCGCCAAGTGCGGCATGTTGGTGGACGACCACCCGCGCTGGGTGGCGGGCGCCACCACCGAAGCGGGCGCCGAGGAGCGCTTCTGCTGTCCCCGTTGCCTGTTTGCGTGGCGCCAAAGCCCGCGCGGTACCGGCAGCCGCGACGCGTGGGTGACGGAATACTACACGCAGCAACGCACCCAGATCGGCGAGGTGATTTTCGTGATGGGATCGGACGTGGCGGGTCCGATGGGCAAGGCGCTGGTGCCGGTTGCCGGACGCGAGGCGGCAGAGCGCTTCCTGCAGGATCACCACGGCGGGCGGTTGCTGACTGCCACCGAAATCACGCCGGAACTGCTGCGGGAACTCGCCGGCAAACCGCCGGCGGCCGCCACGCCGTGAAGTCCTCAAACTGCCAACCGAACCGCAACATGAAACCAGACCGAACAAAAGTCACCGCCGGCGAGGCCGGTTCCGGCCAGTCCAGGCTGGCGCAAAATTCGGACCGGAATTTTCACTCGCGGTTGGGAAAGTGGGGCAATCCGCGCCACTGGTTTCGCATCACCGGCCTGCCCGGCTGGAAACGCGCCCAACTCGGCATGCCGGCTTTCGGCCAGGCCCACTGCGCCAAAACTCGCCGGGAAACGACGCCGGGCGTGACCGCCCCGAAGACGAATGCGGACCGCCGCCTGAGCGTTGTCTGGCGGGAACTCCGCGCGCACGTGCCATTCACTTCGCTTGGCACCTTGAGTGGCGTGTTCCTGCTGGTTGTGCTGATTTGGACCCAGGCCTCCCGGTCGCTCTCGACAACGCTGTTCTGGACGATGCACCCGCTCCACGTGCTGCTGAGCGCCTTGGTCACCACCGCCATGTTTCGACGGCATCGCGGGCGCGGCTTATGGGCAACACTCGCCATCGGCTACTTCGGCTCGGTCGGCATCGCCACCCTGAGCGACTGCCTGCTGCCGTTTGCCGGTGAATGGCTCCTGGCGCTGCCCCATCGGGGACTGCACCTGGGCTTCATCGAAAAGTGGTGGCTGGTCAATCCGCTCGCCGGCGTCGGCATCTTCATCGGTTTCGTGTGGCCCCACACGAAATTCCCGCACGCGGGTCACGTGTTCGTGAGCACATGGGCGTCCTTGTTCCACATCGCCATGGCGCTGGGGCCGGTGGTAAGTCTGGCGGACGGAGCGCTGATTGCCATGTTTGTTTTCCTGGCCGTCTGGCTGCCCTGCTGCACGAGCGACATCGTTTTTCCGCTGCTTTTCACTCCGAAGACGAGCGATCGCGGCAGCGATTCCGCAAGCACATCACCCTCTCAACTATGAAAATCGCCATCCCCTATGAAAACGGCTGCCTGTCCGGCCACTTCGGCGGCTGCCGCGAGTTCGCGTTGGTGGAAGTGGACGCCGAACGGAAGCTGACGCTCCACACCGAAATCGTGTCCGCCCCCGAACACCAGCCCGGTCTGTTTCCGCGTTGGCTGCGGGAACTGGGCGTGCAGGTCGTCATCGCGGGCGGCATTAGTCGCCGGGCGCTGGCCCATTTCGGGCACCACGGAATCGCGGTGCGGGCGGGCCTTGCCAATGCGACGGTGCCGGCGCTGGTGGCCGCCTACCTGGAAGGTCAGTTGACGCTGCCGCCGGATGGGTGCGAACACCACGAGCATCATCACGACCACGAACACGGTCACCATCACCACCACCAGCATCATCACCATGGACAGGAGAACAGAGGTGCGAACCGCGAGTGAATCGACGACGAGGTGCCACCGCGAGGCGTCTGGAACTCGTCGTGGAATGCCGGCCGGCATGGTTGCGCACCGGTTCGCCCCCGGAATCATGCCCGTGATGATAGTCGATACGCCGGCACGCCGTGCGCGCAACTTTTCCGCCGCTGCCGGCTCGGTTAATAGCAGCCTTAACGGGAGACGGACCTATGAAAACAGTACTTGAATACCCGAACACCGGATTCGAGCGCGAAATCAAGTCGGCGGTCGAGCCGGTGCTGGTGCATTTCTACACTTCCTGGTGTGGCCAATGCCAAATCCTCGCCCCGTCACTGGCCCGGCTCGCGCGTGAACTTGAGGCCGAACTGGAGGTTGCCGAGGTCAATCTGGACCACAACCCGGAACTGGCGGGACGTTATGGCGTTTTCACCGTGCCCACCCTGATTCTCTTCCACAACGGCGTGCCGATTGACCGCTTTGAAGGATCGCCGTCGGTCCAGGAGTTGAAGGCCCGGCTACAGGGTGTGTTGGCCGATTATGCGGCTGAACGCGGAGTATGAGCCTGGACTGGCGAGTGATTCTGGAAACGCTGCCCAGCGGCGTGGTCGTGACGGATTTGCACAGCCGCATCCAGGTTTGGAACCAAACGATGGAGACGCTGACCGGCTACAGCCGGACGGAGGTTCTGGGCCAGGACTGTGGACTGCTTCATTGCCAGGCCGCTGCAGCCGGTGAGGTTGTCGCAAACCCAGAATCCCGCCCGGCCAGCGCGGGGCCGCCGCCCGATGCCGTGGAATGCACTCTCCAACGGCGGGACGGCGGACGGGTGCCGGTGTTGCGGAGCACGCGGCGGCTGTCAGACGGTGCCGAGCACGCCACGGGTACCGTGCATATCTTCACCGATTTGCGTCCCCTTAAGGCGCTCCAAGCCCAGGTGTCGCGTCTGCGCTCGCGCTTGGGCTGTGCCACCAGCGAGCGCCTGATTGGCCAGAGCGAAGCGATGGGCGCCGTCCGGGCCGCCATCCGCCTGGCGTCCGAATCGACGGCCACCGTACTGGTTCTGGGCGAAACCGGAACGGGCAAGGAACTTGTCGCTGAAGCCATCCACTTTGAGCGCGCGCGCCGGGACAAACCATTGGTCAAGGTGAACTGCTCCGCGCTGCCGGAAACGCTGCTGGAGAGCGAACTGTTCGGCCATGCCCGGGGCGCGTTCACCGGCGCGGTGAAAGACAAGCCGGGACGCTTCGAACTGGCGGATGGAGGCACTCTGTTTCTCGACGAGATCGGGGATCTCAGTCCGCTCATTCAGTTGAAACTGCTGCGCGTCTTGCAGCAGCATGAATTTGAACGGGTGGGCGAGAGCCGTGTGCGCCGGGTGGACGTGCGCATTATCGCGGCCACGCATCGCGACTTGCGACGCCTCGTGGCCGAGGGGCGGTTCCGAGAGGACTTGTTTTATCGGTTGAACGTCTTTCCCCTTCACGTGCCGTCGTTGCGCGAACGAACGACGGATATCATGCCACTCGTGGAGCATTTCCTGGACTGGTTCAATCGCGAAACCGGTAAGGCGATCAACCAGCTCTCCGCGGACGTTCGGCGCATTCTCATGGACTTCTGCTGGCCGGGGAATGTGCGGCAACTGGAGAATGCCATCGAACATGCCTTCGTGACCTGCCAGGGGCCGGAGATCGGGCTGTTTGATCTTCCCGTGGAGATTCGGATGATGGAACTGCGCCGGGAAATCTGCGATCAAGCCGGCCAATCGCCAACGGGAGCGGCGCCAAAGTGCGGTGGGAAGCCGGCCGTACGAGTCCGCACCAAGGAAGAACTCTCTGCTCTATTGACGGCGTGCGGGGACAACAAGGCGGAGGTGGCGCGTCGCGCGGGGGTGGATCGCACGACAGTGTGGCGCTGGATGAAGCGTTTGGAGGCTCCCGCCCGACCCGTTTGATTCGTTGGACAATCCACGAACGTTCCCTGGGCACTCTCGAGAGTAGCGAGTCCCGCCGCCCGTGCCGTCGGCACACCGCCCTATGCGAAAGCCGTGCCAGGCGAGTGCGCCGCAGGACGCCGCAGGCGAGCGACAACCGTCAACCCAGGTTGTGGATTCGCTGAGCCGGGCTTCCAGGAAGGGCTTCTTCCGGGATTATCGTGGGTAACATCGAGGGGGGAAGCGCTCCGCCCGAAGGGCCTCTTGACCGCCTTCTTCCGAGTTCGGTGTCGTCCCAATAGCCCCGTGATTCGAGATATTCGGAAGGTTTTTCCGAAGGCATCGAGGCGCGTCAACGAAAACGACTTTAAGACTTTTTGAATTGTGCGCGTGTTTATGCGAATCGGCTGTCCCACAGCGTCATCCCAATCCGGCCAGAAAGGCCTGCGGTGGCGTGCCCAGAAAGCGGCGGGTGACACTGTGCGCCCACTGACTGAGCCACGCGCCGAAGCGCAGCAGCACGCAGGTCAGGAGGGCGGTCCAGATTTGCCACTGCACGGCGTTGGCGCTGGTGCCCAGGAAGGCGGCCAGTTGGAGGGGCTGCTCGATTTGCTTGCAGAACCTCTCGATCGGCCCGCGGCCGCGGTAAGGGTCGGCGATCGTTGGCGCGCTCCAGTC
>JAKCAB010000685.1 GCA_021839785.1 bacterium
ACAACGGCGCGGAGGTGTACAACGTGCTCCAGCAAGCCGGCATCGAGAACGTCATCGTCATGGGGGTGCACGCGAACATGTGCGTGCTGGGCCGGCCGTTTTCCATCCGCGCGATGGTGGGCCTCGGCAAGCACGTCGTGCTGATGCGCGACCTCACGGACACGATGTACAACTCGCGCCGCCGGCCGTACGTGAGCCATTTCGCCGGGACCGACCTGGTGGTCGAGCACATCGAGAAATACTGGTGCCCGTCGATTACCAGCGCGGATTTGGTGGGCGGCGAGCCGTTCCACTTCCAGGCCGACCGCCGGCCCAGCGTGGTGATGATGATCGGCGAGGACGAGTACCACACTTGGGAAACCCTGCCGGCCTTCGCCAAAAAGGAATTGGGCTGGCGCGGCCTGAACGTGACGGTCGTCCAGGAGGACAAGACCGCGAAGAACGATTTCCCCGGCCTGGTTGAAGCGCTGCGAGGCGCCGACGTGCTGGTGCTGAGCGTGCGCCGCCGCTCGCCGCCGCGCAAGGAACTGGACGCGGTGCGGGCCTACCTGGCGGCGGGCAGGCCGCTGGTCGGCATCCGCACGGCCTGTCATGCCTTTGCGCTGGGCGCGGGCGACCGCCGAAACCGGCCGGCCACGCTGGCGGAATGGCCGGAGTTCGATCCGGAAGTGCTTGGCGGCAATTATCACGGCCATTACGGCGCCGGGCCAGTGGCCAAAATCGTCGCCGCGCCGGGTTCAGCCGAGGATTCGATTTTGACGGGTGTGAAGCTGGAACAGTTCGTCGGTCACGGCAGCCTGTACCGTTGCGGGCCGCTGAAGGCCGATGCCAAGCCGCTGTTGTTCGGAGCGATCGCCGGCGAGCCGGCCGAACCGGTGGCCTGGACCCGCGCGTTTGGCCCGAAACAGGCGCGCATTTTCTACACCTCGCTCGGACACCCGGACGATTTCGCCGATCCTCAATTTCGCCGGCTGCTGCTGAATGCGATTCTCTGGGCGGCCGGCCAACCGCTGCCGCCGGCGGAGTAAGCACGGGACTTGCCCTGACCCAGAAACCTGCTCCCGGTTACGGCGCCGGCCTGGACGTGCCACCAGATGATGCTTGCCGGCTGGGGCGAGGCACATTGGAATCCGGGCGTGCGACGTGCTGAGCCTTCCGCCACCCCCGACTCTGGTGCCGCGTCGGAGCGGGCTTTTCCCAAGCATTATTGCGGCGTTTTCGGCATCTACGGCCATCCCAATGCCGCGGAGCTGACTTATTGCGGCCTTTACGCCCTCCAACATCGCGGCCAGGAAAGCGCGGGCATTGTCACCTCGAACGGCCGGCAGATGTGTGCCCACCGTGGCATGGGACTGGTGTCCCAAGTATTCAGCGGCCAGATGCTGCACGAAATGACCGGCCACGTGGCGGTCGGGCACACGCGGTATTCCACCACCGGCCAGTCGCATCTGCGCAACGCCCAACCGTTGACGGTGGATTGCGCCCGCGGCCAGATCGCCATCGCCCACAACGGCAACCTCACCAACGCGGCGCAACTGCGCGAGGAACTCGAGGGGATGGGGTCGATTTTTCAGACCACGGTGGACAGCGAAATCATCCTCCACCTCATGGCCCGCACCGGCCCGGGTGGCAGCGAAAGTGTGCTTCAGCAAACGCTGCGCCGCGTGGAAGGCGCGTACTCGCTGGTGATTCTGACCGAACACGAGTTGATCGGCGTGCGCGATCCGTTCGGCTTTCGCCCGCTGTCGCTGGGGCGATTGGGCGACGCCTGGGTGCTGGCCAGCGAGACGTGCGCGTTCGATCTGATCCGCGCTGAGCACGTGCGCGACCTGGAGCCCGGCGAGGCCGTCATCATCAACGAACAGGGCCTGAAGAGCGTGCGCGTCTTTCCGGAATCCACCCGCCGCGCCTTCTGCATCTTCGAGTACGTCTATTTTGCCCGGCCGGACAGCACGATCGCCGACCGGAACGTGTATCGGGTGCGGGTGGAGATGGGCCGGCAACTGGCGCGCGAGCACCCGCAAGCCGCGGATTTGGTGATCCCGGTGCCGGACAGCGGCAATTGCGCGGCGCTGGGTTACTCGCTTGAGTCGGGCATCCCGTTCGAGATGGCCTTCGTCCGCAACCATTACGTCGGGCGCAGTTTCCTCCAGCCGACGCAGCTTATTCGCGACTTCGACGTGCGCGTGAAGCTGAACCTCATCCAAGAGTTGGTGAAAGGCCGCCGGGTGATCATCGTGGACGATTCGATCGTGCGCGGCACCACCAGCCGGCAGCGCGTGACGAACCTCAAGCTGGCCGGGGCCAAAGAGGTGCACGTCCGGATCAGTTGTCCGCCGCACATGAACCCGTGCGTGTACGGCATCGACTTTCCGGATCGGAGCAAGCTCATGGCCGCCACCCACAGCGTGGACGAGATCTGCAAGTATTTGCAGGCCGACTCGCTGGCGTACCTGTCCAAGGACGGCATGGTGAGGGCGACCGGGCTGCCGGCGAGTTCGTTTTGCATGGCCTGCTACGATGGCAATTACCCCGTGCCTTACGATTCTCACCTCGAAAAGCTTATCCTCGAGCGGCGCCAGCAGCGGGTGCAAAGCCTCTCGGAAATCATGGCTCAGGAAGACCGGCAGCAACGCCTGCTTTGAGGTGCCGGCCGCCAGTGCTGTACCCGCGCCTGGACATGGATGCGCTGCGCCAACAACTGGACCGGTTTCTGGGCCAGCGACCCCGCCTCAGCCAGGGAGTCTATGTGGCCCGCACTGCGGTGGTGGTGGGCGATGTCGAAATTGGCGAACGGTCAAGCGTTTGGTACCACGCGGTTTTGCGCGGCGACATCAATCGCATCGTGGTGGGCCACCACACGAACGTCCAGGACAACGCGGTGCTTCACGTGGCGGACGCGTTCCCGTGCCGGGTGGGCAATTGGGTCACGATCGGGCATTCCGCCATTGTCCATGCCTGCACTGTTGGCGATGAAGTGCTGGTCGGCATGGGCGCGACGATCCTTGACGGCGCCGTGATCGGGCCGCAGTGCATCGTGGGCGCAAACGCCTTGGTGACGCAGCGCCAGGAAGTGCCGGCCGGCTCGCTGGTGCTCGGCTCGCCGGCGGAGGCGGTGCGACCACTCACACCCGAGGAACGCGCGCGTATCCGGCATTGGGCCGACAAGTACGTCACCAACGGCACTTACTGCCTGGAGCGCGGCATCAACGTCGCGAACTCGTCTTCCGCCTGATCCGCTTCCGTTCCGGGCCGGCTCACTTTTCGCCACTCCGTTTCGCCAACTCCGAAATGTCAGCCTGCAACGCTACGTTTAGGCCGGCCTGGGATGGCCCAGATGCGTCAAAACGTCCGATGCCGAGTGCCAAGAAGCGACTCAATGGCACACTTGGTACTGGCCACCGGCCGCGGGTAATTCGCATGGATAAGCGTCAACATGTTGTTTACCAGATTGTTAATTGCGACGTCGCTGGCCCGGCACCGTTACTGCTCAGGGTTGGATCGACTTTATTGGTATGGCAAAAGTACTTGGCATCGATTTGGGAACTACGAACTCCTGCATGGCCGTCATGGAAGGCGGGGAGCCGTTGGTCTTGGAAAACTCTGAAGGCAAGCGCACCACGCCTTCGGTGGTCGCCTTCACCAAGAGCGGTGAACGCCTCGTCGGCGAAGCCGCCAAACGACAGGCGGTCACCAACGCCCGCAATACCGTCTATTCCATCAAGCGCTTCATGGGCCGCAAGTTCTCGGAGGTCCAGGAAGAGATCAAGCGCGTGCCCTACAAGGTCGTCGAGGCCGCCAATGGCGACGTTCAGGTGGAAGTGGAGGAAGGCGGCCAGGTGAAGCGCTACAACCCGCCGGAAGTTTCGGCGATGATCATCGGCAAGCTCAAGGCCGACGCCGAGGTGCGGTTGGGCGAGAAGCTCACCCAGGCGGTGATCACCGTGCCGGCTTATTTCAACGACTCCCAACGCCAGGCTACCAAGGACGCGGGCCGCATCGCCGGCCTCGAAGTGCTGCGCATCATCAACGAGCCCACCGCCGCCTCGCTGGCCTACGGCCTCGACAAAAAGAAGGACGAGAAAATCGCGGTCTATGACCTGGGCGGCGGCACGTTCGACATTTCGGTGCTCGAAATTGGCGATGGCGTGTTCGAGGTCAAGGCCACCAACGGCGACACCCACCTGGGCGGCGACGACTGGGACAACCGGATCATGGACGGGCTCCTGGACGAGTTTAAGCGCGATCAAGGCATCGATCTGCGCAAGCAGCCGGACGCGCTCCAGCGCATCAAGGAAGAGGCCGAGAAGGCCAAGATCGCCCTGTCCAGTTCGCAGGTCTATGAAATCAATCTGCCGTTCATCACGGCGGATGCCTCCGGCCCGAAGCACATCAGCACCAAGCTCACGCGGGCCAAGATGGAACAACTCTGCGACGACCTGTTCGAGCGGACCATCGGCCCGGTGCGCAATTGCCTGCGCGATGCCGACGTCGCCGCGGAAAAGATCGATGAACTCGTGCTGGTCGGCGGCATGACCCGCATGCCGCGGGTGGTGGAAACCGCGCACTCGCTGGTCAACAAACCGCCGCACCAAGGCGTGAACCCGGACGAGGTGGTCGCCGTCGGCGCCGGCATTCAGGGCGGCGTCCTCAAGGGCGAGGTGAAGGACGTGTTGCTGCTGGACGTGACGCCGCTGTCGCTGGGCATCGAGACGCTCGGCGGCGTGTTCACCCGCCTCATCGAACGACACA
>JAKCAB010000231.1 GCA_021839785.1 bacterium
CACTTGTCCTCCGGCACGCTGAAGTGCTCCGTGCCGGCCCGGGCTTTCTCGGGGAAGATGTCGGCCACGGCTACGATCTTGCCTTCGACGCCCGTTTCCTTGACGGCTTGGCGGAAGTCTTCTCCCGCGCCACTGCCGCGTCCTCCCAGGCCGATGATGATGGCATTGATCTCCGGCTTCGCCTGGGCGAGCACGGAGGGGAAATTCACCGCGGCCACGGTGCCTACCGCGGCGGAGGCTTTGAGGAAACTACGACGCGACCAGGGCGCCGTTCCGTTGGAGTTTGTTTGCTGAGTCATAGTCAGGTTTTGCGAACGATGCTGCTTTTTGACGGCCCGCCCGGCAAGTCCATTCAAGCCGGGACAGCCTCCAAATCGGTCCGGAGGTCACTGCCCTTTGCCGGTGGCGGCCCACTCGGTGCCCCGAATCACCAGCGTATGCACCGCCGGATTTGCCATAGCTTTCGCGTCATGGCCAAAAGTGTGGTGGAAAACGCGGCCCTGGCCGTAGCCGAGTGTAAACGCGAGCGGCTCGGTCTTTTTGCTCCAATCCGAGTCCGCCTGCACGAGCACGTGGATCGGGGCGTCGCCCTGGAGTTTGGCGTACAACTCGTCGTCGGCCTCGAAATCGCCGAGGCCCTGGGTGATCGGGCTGGCCGTGTCCACCACCTTCGCTGCAAACGGGCTCCGCGGTCCGTGCCCGGAGGTGCCCATGACCCAGACACGCCCGCACAAGGCGCGAAATTCGGGCCATTCCTTGAACGAAGCACTCGACAGGTGGGACACCACGAAGCCTTTGCCGCCCTTGACGAATGCCAGCAGGTTGGCCTTGGCCGTGTCGGAAATCGTCGGCGTCTTGGCATTGTACATCGCGAGGTAGATCACGTCGTACCGTTTCAAGCTGGCCGCCGAATCCAGGACGCCGGCGTCCTCGCACACCTTGACGTCGAATTTGCCGGAACCCGCCAGGATGGCGCGGGTGGCGGCCGACACGGAAGCCCAGTCGTGAGCGGGAGCCACGTCATCCCCGGTGATCAGAAGCACCTGAATCTTCGGCGCTTCGGCGGCGCGGGTGGTGGGGGCGACGGCGAGGCAGGTGACGAGGGCAAGGCTAAAAAGGAAGGAACGCATAGGCTGATGGCGATAAGCTTTTATCACGGCGACGCCACGATCATTCACGGCGCCAGAATCCGGGTCAAGCCGGTTCGCGGCACACCCACGCTACACTCGGACGGCCATCGGCCAGCCATCGGCCACAATCGCGCTGCCAACGATGTTTCGCCATTTACTCGCATGAACGGTCGTGGCTATGCTCGCGGCCATGATCCATGTCGGCATCGGATACGATGTTCATCGCTTGGTGGAAGGTCGAAAACTCTTTCTCGGCGGGGTAGAAATCCCGCACGGCAAAGGTCTGGACGGTCATTCCGACGCCGACGTGCTGATCCACGCCCTCTGCGACGCGATCTTTGGCGCGATGGGCATGGGTGACATCGGCACTTTCTTCCCCAACACCGACGCCCGCTGGATGAATGCATCGAGCATGATCTTCCTCCACGAAGCGGTGCGCATCCTGCACCTCCACAGCGGCCGCGTCGTAAACGTGGACACCACGCTCATCGCCCAGGAACCCAAGCTCGCCCCGCACGTGCGGGTGATGAAGCACAAGCTCTCCGAGGCGCTCGAAATCCATCCCGAGCGCGTGGCGATCAAAGCCACCACCAACGAGGGCCTGGGCTTCATCGGACGCGGGGAAGGCATCGCCGCCATGGCGGTGGTCAGCGTGGACCTGCCGCGTTGACGGACCGCGCCGGCCGCATGTCTGCCAAAGCCGAGATTGGCTGGAAAGGCCGCACCCCCGAAGGCGAACGCCGCGAAGTGTACGTGCGGCACGTCGGCGGCGAGTGGCGTTTTCACGTGCGCGGGCGCCGCTTCGAGGAATGGCAACCCCTGCCCGATCCGCCCCTCGAAGACTGGCTGGAACTCCTCGATGCCGTGGAGCGCCGGGTTCAACGACGCCTCCTCCGCCCCGAAGAACCCGCCCGCATCCGCAAGTCGATCCGCGAGCGTTTCCCCGATTCCGGCATTTAGCGGGCCTGCGGGCGACGCGCTCTGGCGCGAGCACGCTTGCCAGCAAGCGGTTAAACTGCTGCTCTCGCCCGCCACGCAACGCACGCCGCTCTTGACGAAGCCCGGTCATTCGGGCGATGAACCTCCCATCGCCCCGGTGCTGCCATGAAGGTTATTGAACGTCGCCCGCCTCCTCTGTCGCGCCTTCCGAGTCCGCGTGGATGAAACCATGGATCTGGATCCAGCATTACGACCCGCTCGGCCAACCGCTGCTCTCCACCGCGATGGCCGCGATCCCGGTCGTGACCTTGCTGGGTTGTCTTGCCGGCCTGCGGATGCGCGTGCACTTCGCGGCCGCGCTGGGTCTGGCAGCAGCGCTGGCGGTCGCGATCTTCGCCTACCGGATGCCGCTGGCGATGAGCCTCGCCGCCGCGGTTTTTGGCGCCGGCTACGGCGTGTTTCCCATCGGCTGGATCATCCTGAACGTGATTTTCCTGTACCAACTCACGGTGAAAAAGGCGCTGTTCGAGGTACTCCGCAACAGCCTCGCCAGCGTCACGCCGGACCCGCGCATTCAGGTGATCCTGATCGCGTTCGCGTTTGGCGCGTTCATCGAAGGGCTGGCCGGTTTCGGCACGCCGGTGGCCATCACGGGCGCGTTGCTGATCCAGCTCGGCTTCCGGCCATTGGAGGCGTCGTGCCTGGCGCTGATCGCCAACACCGCGCCGGTCGCGTTCGGCTCGCTCGGCATTCCCATCACCACGCTCAGCCAGGTCACCGGCATGGACGCGCTGGCACTGTCCAAGATGGTCGGGCGGCAACTGCCGTTCTTCTCGCTGATCGTGCCGGCCTGGGTTTGCGTGGCCTTCGCGGGTTGGCGCGGTTTGCGCGGGGTGTGGCCGGCGGTGCTCACCGCGGGCGTGGCGTTCGCGGTCCCACAATTCCTGGTGTCGAATTTCCACGGCCCCTGGCTGGTGGACATCGTGTCCGGTGCCTGCTCGATCTGTGCGCTGGTGGTGCTGCTCCGCCGCTGGCAACCGCGCGATGGCTGGCAGACCGTAGTGGCCGTCAACCGGCCCGCGGCGCGGACGCATTCGCGCGCGGAGACTTTTCGCGCCTGGCGGCCGTGGGTCTTGTTGACCGCCTTCCTGTTCGTTTGGGGGCTGCCGGTGGCAAAGAACTTCCTCGACGGCAAGGCAACTTGGGCCGCACCCGCGAGGACTTTGATTGCGCCCGAATTCGCCATGCCGGGTCTGCACAACCTAGTCCAGCGCAGCCCGCCCGTGGTGCCCGAAACGACACCTCCCGAAAAGGCGCTGTTCCGCCTCAACTGGCTTTCGGCCACCGGCACCGGCATTTTGTTCGCCGCGCTGCTGGCGGGCGGTTTGATGGGATTCACCAGCCGCGAGATGCTTCGCACTTACGCCGAGACGTTCTGGCGGGTGCGGTTTTCACTGCTGACCATTGCCGCCATGCTCGCGCTCGGCAACGTCACGAAATACTCCGGGACCGATGCGACGCTCGGCCTGGCGATGGCCCGGACCGGCGCGCTCTATCCGTTTTTCGGGACGCTACTCGGCTGGCTGGGCGTGGCGCTCACCGGTTCGGACACGGCGTCGAACGTACTTTTTGGGAGTCTCCAAAAAATCACCGCCCAGCAGGCCGGCCTCAGCCCGATCCTGATGGGCGCCGCGAACAGTTCCGGCGGCGTAATGGGCAAAATGATCGACGCCCAGAGCATCGTCGTCGCGAGCACGGCAACCGGCTTTCAAGGCCAGGAAGGCGCGATTCTGCGACGCGTGTTCTGGCACAGCCTGGCCTTGGCGGCGTTGGTTGGCGTGCTGGTTTACTTGCAAGCAACCGTCCCGCCGTTCACCCATCTGGTAGTGAAGTGATGCCAATCTGACCGGCTGGCGCTGTGAACCGCTTTCAGAGCGGATGGCCCACCCCGGTGAATCCGCCCATGCATTTATTCGGCGAGGGCAGTTCAATTTATCACGTAGCCGCGAACGTTAGTTCGCGCCACCTTTCTGGGGGCATGCGTTTCCATGGAAGGCTCGACAAATCAATGGGGAACGGCTTGCGCCGACTAACGTCGGCGGCTACAGAATTCTTGAAAACGCTCGATAATCTTGATGGCGCGGATATTTTCCGAGCGCTTGCGCTGGTTTTCATCGAGTATCTTCTTCCGCAAACGCAAGTTCTTCGGCGTGGCCTCCACGTACTCGTCCGGGCCGGCCTGTCGCGCGAAAGCGAAGCAAGCACGGAGGGTGCTTGCGCCAAGCGGTGGAGGTTCCCGCCCTCCGGCATGCAGCGCCTCTGCCGGGGCGGCTGACGCTCGTAGGCGCCAGGCTTCACCGTACCGGCTTTCTGGACCGCAAAGGCCGGCGCACTTTCTGGCGCAGGCGGATGGTCTGCTCGATGAGTGGCAGATGGGCGAGGTCCTTGGGACGGCCTACGAACCGCTTGCTGGCGTATATGCGCTCCAGCGGCAGGACGCGGACTTCCAGGCCGAGCCAGCGGAGCCGGTGCGCCTCCCGATACTCGGTTCGGAACGCCCGCAGGCCATGAACTTCGTATAGAAAATTGACGAGCAAACCATCCGTGAGTTCGACGACGGTGTTGGCGCGGATCACTTCGCCCAGCGAGCGGCAGAGGTTGAGAATGCGAATG
>JAKCAB010000608.1 GCA_021839785.1 bacterium
AGTGGCTCGACCAGCGCACGGCTCCCCCGGTGACCTACAAAGGCACGATCAGCACCACCGCCAGTCAGCCGAACAATAAAGACGTGGTGTGGCTTTGGCAGCACACCACCTCCAAAGTCCGTTAACTGAAGCAGCGACCGGCTCGCGCGAGCGAACTGCTTTCCAAGTTGCCAGTCCGTGCCAGGCCTGACTCCGACGCAGCGCTCCGCCGTCGCTGCCCGCGGCAATGTGCTGGTAATGGCCGGCGCGGGCACCGGCAAGACCCGCACGCTGGTCGAGCGGTGCGTCCACCGCCTGCTCGATCCCATTGACCCCGTCTCGCTGGACGAAATCCTGATGGTGACTTTCACGGAGGCGGCGGCGGCGGAAATGCGCCAGCGCGTCCGCCGTCGCCTGGAGGAAGCCACCGCCCGCGATCCCGCCAATCTCCGGCTCGCCGAGCAGGTCGCCTGGGTGGACTCGACGCGCATCTGCACGCTCCACAGCTTCTGCCTGCAACTGATTCGCGAGCATTTCCACGAACTTGGCCTGGACTCGCAACTGACCGTCCTGCCGGAGTCGCAGGCTGCGATCCTCGCCGCCCGGACCTTGGACGAGTTGCTACGCCGCCATTACGCCGGCGACACCCCGGCCGACCGCGCCGTGCAGGAATTGGTCATGGCCCACGGCGGCGGTCGCGACGAACGCGTGCGCGCCCTGGTCCTCCGCGTGCACGCCTACGCCCAGACGTTGCGCGACGCCGAGGGCTGGCTGGCCGACCAGCTCGAAACGCACCGCCAACCCACGCCCGCGCACTGGTTCGAGTGGCTGTGCGGAGGAGCGGAGGAGTGGCGTCGCCATTGGCTCGCAGCGTTGGCGGAAATGCCGGCGGCGAACCTCCGCGCCGCGGAGTGCCGCGCCGTTCTGGAGCGCCTTTCTGAAAACGCTGACCGCCCCGCCCTGGCAAGCGCGGTGGCCGAGCTGCTGGACCTCGATGGCAACTGGCCGGACCGCAAGAAAACGGCCTGGCGCAAGCCGCTGGAAAAACTGTTCAAGGAAGCCGCGTTTCTGCGCTCGGTGGCGGTCGTCGGCGACAAAGATCCGCTGGCCGATGATTGGGATTGGATTCGCCCGCACCTGCTCGCGTTGCTCGAACTCGCGCGGGAATTCGGTATGGCGTTCGCCGAGGCGAAACGCGACCTCGCCGCGCTGGATTTCCACGACCTCGAACGGTTCGCCCTCCGGCTGCTTTGGGAGCCAGGTAACGATCGCCAAATCGAGAGCAGTGCCACCATCTCCGGCGAGGCCCCCCTCAACCGCCCTTCGGGCACCTTCTCCCCCACCGGGGGAGAAGGCCGGGAGGAGGGGGCGGGTTGCGCCGCGGGACCGAGCGGCAGCTCGGCCCTACCGGATTCGCGCGCCGGTTCGGATGTTGGGTTGCGCAGCGGAGGCAGTCGCCCCGGCCAACCGACCGCGCTGGCGCAGCTCTGGCGCGAACGGCTGAAGCTCATTTTCGTGGACGAGTACCAGGACATCAACGACGCCCAGGACTCGATTCTGCGCGCGCTCAGCCGCGAAGGCGCCGAGGCCAACCGGTTCCTGGTCGGCGACGTGAAGCAAAGCATCTACCGCTTCCGCCTGGCGAACCCGCACATTTTCCAGCGCTACGTTGACGTTTGGCGCGCTGACGCCGCCGCTGGAACGGTGATTCCGCTGAACGAGAACTTCCGCAGCCGGGCCGCGATCCTCGACTTTGTGAATGCCTGGTTTGCGCCGCTCATGCGCCGCGAAGTCGGCGGTGTCACCTACGACGCGGAGGCTCGCTTGCGCTTCGGCGAGCGCGACAGCGGCCCGACCGATGCCTCCGATTCCGAGCCGGCCGTCGAGCTGGAATTACGGCTCACCGGTGGCGAGAGCGCCGATGACAGTGTCGAGTCGGACGCGGACGATGAACTCAGCAAAGCGGAAACCGAGGCCTGGCGGGTGGCCCAGCGGCTGCGCGCTTTGAAGGATCGGCCGCTCCTGATTTGGGACGAGGCCGTCGGGGCGCGACGCCCGGTGCGATGGCGCGACATGGTGGTGCTGTTGCGCGCTCCGCGCGGCAAGGCGGAGACTTACGCGAAGGTGTGCGAACAGGCGGGCGTGCCGCTCTGGGTCCAACGGAGCGGCTTGTACGAAACCACCGAGGTCAGCGACCTGCTTTGCCTGCTCCAGTTGCTCGACAACCCGCTCCAGGACATCCCGACGCTCGCGGTGCTGCGGTCGCCCCTGGTGGGCTTGAGCGTTGACGAACTCGCGGGGATCCGGCTCGCCTTGCCGAATGGCGGTTTCTGGATGGCCCTCCGGCGATTCCACGCGTCGTTCGCTGACCCGGCGCGCGGCTGCCCCAGCCGCAGCGATGTCGCCGAATCGATCAGTGCCGCGCCGAGCGAACCTCCCGCGAAGCCGCATCCATCCAGTTCGCAGCCAGGCTCGCCCTCACCCCAGCCCTCACACCTGGGGAACGGGAGGAATGTTCCCAACGCGGGAGAATCCCCACCGTCCAGTGACTCCTCCGCACGCGACGACCTTAGTTTCCCTCTCATGGGTGAGAGGGACGAAGTGAGGGCGGATCAGGACTCCGACGCCGTCGCCGTCGCCCGCGCCTCCGCCTGGCCGAAGGTGGACCGCTTTCTCAGGCGCTACACCCGCTGGCGCGAGCTGGCCCGGCTCAGTTCGCTCTCGCCGTGCCTGGAAGAGATCCTCGACGAAACGCACTATGAGGATTGGCTGCTCACCCAGCCACGCGGCGCCCAACGGCTGGCGAACGTTCAACGCTTGCTGGTCTTGACTCGCGATTTCGACCGGCTGCAACGCCAGGGCTTGTTCCGGTTCCTGCAGTTCCTCGAGGCGCAGCGCGAGGTCGAGTTCGACCCCGAACCCGCGCAGGTGGACGAGGCCGACGCCGTGCGCCTGATGAGTATCCACCAAAGCAAGGGCCTGGAGTTCCCGGTCGTGGTCGTGGCCGACCTGGGCAAGCCTTTCAACCTCCAGGACCTGGGCGCGAGCATTATCCTGGATGACGCCTATGGTTTGGCGTCGCTGGTCAAACCGCCGACCAGCGAGCGGACTTACCCGAGCCTGCCGCACTGGCTGGCCGCGCGCCGCGGACGCCGCGAAGCCTTGGGCGAAGAGCTGCGGTTGCTCTACGTGGCCGCGACGCGTGCTGGGCAAAAACTGGTGCTGGTGGGCACGGCATCGCAGAGTGCGGCGGAGAAGAAATGGACCCGCGCGGAAGGCGAGCTGAGCACGGCGCACCTGCTGGCGGCAACGAACGGACTGGACTGGCTGGGGCCGCTGATGCCGGCGCTCACCGGCAGTGACAACTGGCTGGATCAGGCGGAAGGCCAGGGGCGGCACTTGACCTGGCGGGTGATGGAAAAAGCCGGCCGGGTTGGCGCGGAGGAAACGCCAGCAGCGCCGGCTCCACCGACGGCGACTTTCACGGCGGAGGAACTGGAAACGCTGGGCCAGCGGTTGCGCTGGGTGTACCCGCAAACCGCCGCCACGCGCGAACCTGCCAAGGCTTCCGTGACCGGTCTGCGCCAGCGTGCGCTGGAGGCCGACGACGGCGAGGCCGTGCCGTGGTTTCGGGCGCCGCTGCGCCGCATCGCCGAACGGTTGCCGGCCGCCGAGGCCAGGCCTTTGAGCGCCGCCGAGCGTGGCGTGGCGCACCACCGTTTTCTGCAATTCGTGACGCTCGCAGCGCTGGGCGGGCGTGGTGCCCTGGCAGCGGAGGCGGAGCGCTTGCGCCGCGCCGGACGTTTGAGCGACTCGGAAGCGCAGGCGCTCGACCTGGAAGCGCTCGCGGCGTTCGGCCAATCGGAGTTGGGCGAGGCGGTGCGGCACGAAGCGGCCTTCGTCCGCCGCGAGCTGGAGTTCACTGCGCGCTTGTCCCCGGCGGACCTCGCCGCGCTGGCATTGCCAGCCACGCCGGGCCTGGACGCGGACGAATTCGTGGTCGTGCAAGGCGTGGTCGATCTGGCGGTGATCGCGCCGGAGCGGATCTGGATTCTGGACTTCAAAACCGACGCCGTGACGCCCGTAACTGTGGCCGAAAAGGCCCGCGCCTACGCGCCGCAGCTCCAGCTTTACGCCCTCGCCCTGGCACGGCTGTACGAGCGACCGGTGACCGGCGCCTGGCTACATTTCTTCGCTGCCAACCGCAGTGTGCCAGTGCCGCTGGCCGGCGTGGGCGCACTGGCCGTCACCTGAACGGGGGTGAATCTGAACGGTTCTTAATTCGGCTAGAATATGTCAACGCTCGGCCAACGCGGCAAAACCAACTGAAGTCGAAACCGATGGTGACAAGGGAGCGCCTGGAAAACAGCCGTGTCAAACAGCCAGCTTCAAGCCGTGGGCTACAAACGGCGCGAAATCGCCGCGGTTCTCGGTGGCGAACTCCGCCTGCATCAGAATCGCCGTGGCGGCAATCAAACAATCGAAGCGCGAACCGCGCCGACGTCCGGTTTGATTGAAAAGCCCGGCCGCCAAAACCGCCGTCGCTTTGTCGAACGGCATGACCCGCGACTCGATGATGGATTCCACGAGCAGGATTTCCTGGGGCTGCACCGGGCCGTTCAAGAACTCCGTCCACACGACCGCGCTGACCGCCAGCGATTCTCCCGCTGCGAGCCATTGGCCAACACGAAGTGCCTACGGCAAGCCGGCCACGGCCAGACCGATGAGATACTGATCAGTCCTTAGCATAGGCTACACTTGGG
>JAKCAB010000517.1 GCA_021839785.1 bacterium
AAGGCCATCAACTGCTCCTGCGTTATTTGCAGTTGTTTTCTGAACTTGTGTGCCGCGTACTTCATCAGATCGCAACTAAAACGATCATGACCCGCCTCGACCGGCGTGTGCGTGGTGAAGATGCATTCCTGCTTCGTCTCCGTCATGGCCGCCTCGAAGGATTTGCCTTCGGCCATCTTCTCGCGCATCAACTCCAGCGTGAGAAACGCCGCGTGCCCTTCGTTCAAATGAAACACCGAAGGCCGGTGTCCCAACGCCCGCAACAACCGCACGCCGCCGACGCCCAGCAGCAATTCCTGCATGATGCGAGTGGTGCTGTCGCCGCCGTAAACGCGCAACGTCAGGTCGCGGTAATGGGGCTCGTTTTCCGGCAGGTCCGTGTCCAGCAGGTAAACCGGGCATCGCCCCACGTTCACGCGCCAGGCCTTGAACGACACCGCGCTCGCGGCGATCCGCGACGTGCACACGATGGGTTCGCCGCGCGCGTTCAACACCGGGTCCATCGGCAGGTTCCGCGGGTCCAACCGCGAGTAATACTCGGTCTGCCAGTTTTCCTCGTTGAAGGCCTGCATGAAATAACCCTCGCGGTAGAACAGGCTGAGGCCGATGAACCCCAGCCCGAGGTCGCTGGCCGACTTGGTGTGATCGCCGGCCAGCACCCCCAGACCGCCCGCGGCGATCGGCAACGTTTCGTGGAAGCCAAACTCCGCGCTGAAATACGCCACCGGCCGCGCCGCAAGTTGCGGGGCATGCTGGGCCGCCCACGTGTCCTTGCGCTGCATGTACGCCTCGAAATTCCGCAGCACCCGCCGCACGCGGTCGGCGAAATCCCGATCCTGTAGGCGCACCCACAGCTCGCGTTCCGAGACTTCGTGCAGAACGGCGATCGGGTTGTGGTAAAGGTTCTGCCAGCCGCGCGGCGAAAGCTCTTGGAACACGTCCTGGGCGTCCTGGTCCCAGGTCCACCAGAGGTTGCGCGCCATCCGGTTGAGTCCCAGCGCCAGGTCCGTGATTTCGTTTACTGCCAGCGGTGTTGTTGCCATGCGTCGATCTCCGGCCGGTGGTTTCGCTTCGCGTGCCCGGCAGGCTGACCCGGCCCGATCAGCTTCCGCCGGCAACTGGTGTTGACTGCGGGCGCGCGAGGAGGAGCACCGCCTGCCCGCCATTCCTCAGCGTCTGGCCAACGACCGCCGGGACGCTAGCAGCCGCGAGCGCGGTCGCAACCGATTTTCCCGCGGCCCCGTTGAAAGCCCCGCGCGCGCCGGCCGGCCCGCGATTCGGCTGCTTCCCGCTCCCTATTTCTTCCGGGTTCGCCTTACATACATGTAATGCGCCGGAAAGGTTCGGGTCAGACCGCGGCTGTCATACTCAGTACGAACGGAAACGAAACCGAAACGAAACTGAGTGCGAAACGAAAGACAACGATTATGAAACTCAATCCGAAAATCGCGAAGAGCGCCGCGGCCGTCGCGGTCGGCGGCGTCCTCCTCGCGGCGGGCCTCGCCGCCGGCGTCCGTCCCGGTTTTAACGACCAGGACAAAACCAACAATCCGCCCTTGAAACTCAAGACCGAGGACTCCGCGCCGAATCGCGCGGACAAACTCACCTCCAGCTTCGGGCCGGTGGTGCGCAAGGTCGTGCCTGCGGTCGTGCAGGTCACCGTCTCCAAGCAACTCAAGAACGTCCAGTGGGCGCCGGAGGGTATGCCCGAAGATCCCTTCCAGTGGTTCTTCGGCAACCGCCGCGGCGGCTTGCGGCAACAACCGATGCCCGCCCCGCGCCAGCAGGGCGTCGGCTCCGGCGTGATCGTCAGCCCCGACGGTTACATCGTCACGAACAACCACGTGGTGGACGGCGCCGATGAAGTGCAGGTCAAACTCCAGGATGAACGCGAGTTCAAGGCCAAGGTCATTGGCCGCGATCCGAAGACCGACATCGCCGTGATCAAAATTCCCGCCAAGAACCTGCCTTGCGTGGAACTCGCGGACAGCGACCGCGTGGAAGTCGGCGACGTGGTGCTCGCCATTGGCGATCCCTTCGGCATCGGCCAGACGGTGACGATGGGCATCGTCAGCGCCACCGGCCGCGGCAACCTCGGCCTCGATTACGAGGACTTCATTCAGACGGACGCCGCGATCAACCCGGGCAACTCCGGCGGCGCGTTGGTGGACAGCGAAGGCCGGTTGATCGGCATCAACACCGCCATCCTCAGCCGCACCGGCGCGAACAACGGCATCGGCTTCGCCGTGCCGGTGAACCTCGCCAAGTATGTCATGGAAGACCTTGTCAAAGACGGCCACGTCGAACGCGGGTTCCTGGGCGTCTCCATCCAAAACGTCTCGCCCGCAATGGCCAAGAAGTTCGATCTCAAGGAAGATCAGGGTGCGCTGGTGGCTGACGTGACACCTGACAGCCCGGCTGCCAAGGCGGACTTGCGCGTGGGCGACGTGGTGGTGCGCTACAACGGCCAGGACGTGCGTGACAGCCGCCAACTCAAACTCATGGTGGCCAAAACCCAGCCGGGCACCAAGGTGCCGATCGAGGTCATCCGCGACGGCGAATCTACCACCCTGCACGCCACCGTGAAGGAACTGGCGGAGCCGAAGGAACTGGCTTCCAATGCCGGCAATTCCCCGTCCGACACCGAGGCCTTGAAAGGCGTCGCGGTCAGCGATCTGGACGCGCGCGCACGGCAGCAACTGGACCTCCCCAAGAACGTCCAAGGCGCGGTGATCAGCCAGATCGCTCCCGGCTCGGCGGCCGAGAATGCGGGCCTGCAACCCGGCGACGTGATCACCGAGATCAACCGCCACGCGGTGAAGAACGCGGAAGATGCCGTGCGCCTCACCGAGAATCCAAAGGACAAAGTCACCCTTCTGCGCATCTGGCGCGACGGCAGCAGCCGCTTTGTGGTAGTGGATGAAAGTCAAATGGGTTGATGTTCGTTGTCAGCGCAGCGCCTCCCCTCCGGCCCAATCCGGTGCGGGAGGCGCCTTTTTTCCGGGAGGTTGAACCGTGGTGGACGCGCTTGCAGCGCGATTGGAGGAAGGCAAGATGGACACCGACATGCGCATCCTGGTAGTGGAAGACGACCCCAAGATCGCGTCGTTCGTGGTCAAGGGCCTGCGCGAAAGCGGTCACGTGGTGGACCACTGCGGCGACGGCGAGCAGGCCGTGCGCCTGGCCACTTCCGGACCCTACGACGCCGCGGTGCTCGACCTCATGCTGCCCAAGCTCGACGGCCTGACCGTGCTGCAGCGTTTGCGCGCCCGCGAAATCCAAACCCCGATCATCATTCTCAGCGCCAAGGCCAGCGTGGACGATCGCGTGCGCGGTTTGCAGGCGGGCGGCGACGATTACCTCACCAAGCCGTTTTCGTTCGCCGAACTGCTCGCCCGGCTGCAGGCGCTGACGCGCCGCGCCACGCAAACGCCCGAGCCCACTCGCCTGGTCGTCGGCGATCTCGAGTTGGATTTGGTGCGGCGCGAGGCTCGGCGTGGCGGTCAACAGGTCGAGTTGCAGGCCCGCGAGTTCGCGTTGCTCGAATATCTGATGCGCAACGCCCGGCGTGTGGTCACCAAAACCATGATCCTGGAACGCGTCTGGGACTACAGCTTCGATCCGCAGACAAACGTGGTGGACGTGCTGGTCCACCGTGTCCGCGCCAAAGTGGATCCGGACAAGACGCTCATTCACACCTTGCGGGGCGTGGGTTATGTCTTGGAACCTCGTTGACAGTTTTCGCCGGAGTCTCGGCCTGCGGCTGAGTTTCTGGTACGCGGTGCTGTTCACGGCCTGCAGCGCCGGCCTGTTCGCCTTGCTTTATTTTCTCCTGGTCCGCGCGGTCGAAGCCAAGGAGCAGGAGGTCATCGAAGCCCAGCTTCACCGGTACGCCACGCTGTACCAAGCCGGCGGTGTCAACGCGCTCCGGCGCGTGCTGGTTCGGGAGGAATCCAACAATCGTCAAAAACCGTTCTTCGTCCGGCTGCTCAACCGCAACGACGCCGTGCTGCTGGTCCAGGTGCCCGACGACTGGATCACTTTCAAGGAAAGCGAGCCCGGCCCGGAGGGCTACCGCCACCAACCCGGCATGCTGGTGCGCATCCCCAAGGACGAGGAAAAAGATTTCGCCGTGAAGTCGGTCGTGTTCGACGACGGGACGATGCTCCAGGTTGGCCGCAGCACCAACAACCGCGAGACCTTGCTGCGGCCGTTCCAGCGCGCGTTCGTCGGAGCCTTCGGCGTGATCGTCGCGCTGGGCTTTGCCGCGGGCGCCCTCTTCGTCAACCGCGCCATGCTACCGGTTCGCCAGATCGTTCAGACCGCCCGCGAAATCATCGCCACCGGCCGGCTCGACGCCCGTGTGCCCACGCGCCCGCGCCACGACGAACTGGACGAACTGGCCCGCCTCTTCAACACCCTCCTCGACAAGAACCAGGCGCTCATTCGCGGGATGCGCGAATCGCTGGACAACGTCGCGCATGACCTGCGCACCCCGCTGGCCCGGCTGCGCGGCACCGCGGAAGTCGCCCTCCGCGGCAACGGCGGCCCCGCCGCCAGCCAGGAAGCGCTTGCCGATTGCGTCGAGGAATCGGACCGCGTGCTCAGCATGTTGAACACGCTCATGGACATCTCCGAGGCCGAGGCGGGCATGCTCAAACTCGACCGCCGGCCCGCGGACCTCCAGCAGTTGCTCGGCGAAGTCGTGGAGGTGTACCGATTCGTCGCGGAG
>JAKCAB010000781.1 GCA_021839785.1 bacterium
CTTCGCCGCCTTCGCGCCCTTCGCACGAAATTTTTGGTTGCGGCTGGGCCGCGCTGCGCCTTTCCATGAAAATCGAGCTCCGAAAAACATTCCAATTCGAGGCCGCGCATTTGCTGCCGCATTTGCCGGAGACCCACAAATGCCGGCGCCTCCACGGTCACAGTTTCCAGGCGGAGATCGTCGTCGCCGGCGAATGCGATGAACGGCTCGGCTGGCTGATCGACTACGCGGACCTCACGCGGGCGTTCAAGCCGCTTTGGGAACAACTTGACCATCGCTACCTGAACGAAGTGCCCGGCCTGGAAAATCCGACCAGCGAGAACATCGCCCGGTGGATTTGGGACCGGCTCAAACCCGGCCTGCCGTTGCTGGCCGAAGTACAGGTGGCCGAAACTTGCACGGCGCGGTGCGTTTATCGCGGGTGAACGGCGGCGCGGCCACAGGCATCAATCGTGGTCGATGCGGTAATCTTTGACGCGACCGGCCGTGTCGAAGCGAAACATCAACCACTCGGAATCTCCAATGGCGTCGCCAAAGCGACCCGGGCCCAGATAGTAAACGAAGTCCCAGTCGTTGAAGTACCGAGTCTGATCGGGTGCACCTAACAGGTTGGTCACCGCCTCTCGCGACCAGCCTTTGAAATCGTGTCCCCGGAGAAGATCATCCACCATCCGCAGCCGGATCGGTAATTTGTCGCTGTACGGCCACTCATTGGTCGTTCGCACGTTCGCCTGCCACCGTTCGGAATCGAAACGCTCGCGGTACCAAAACTCCTTCAACTGAAACACGGTTAGCTTCGCCAACTCCAACTCATATCGGCAGGTAGGCGCCACGAGCGCGACCAAGCCAATGCACAGTCCCACAAGAAAGTACTTGGCGCGCGCCGACCGGTTCACGCTCCTATCATGCCATAGCCAGAGCGTCTTGGGCAACGAGAGGTTCGCCCACCGGCAACTCGGCCGGCAGCGGCGTGAATTCGGCAATCCAAGTCCAGAGTTGCGAGAGGTCCTTGTTCACGTCGCCGCTCAGGCAGTCGGTGATCAGGCCCGCGGCGTCAGGGTATTTGTCGATGACGCGCTTGAAGCTGAAGTCGCGGTCATAGAAGGCACACACCAGCTTGCGCATGTTCTCGATGCCCCGGCGCAAGGTCTCCGCGTAGCCGGCGAAGCGGGCGGGCGAAAAGTCGCGCGCGACCAGCGCTTCGTGGACGTAGTCCGCCGCCAGCACGCCGCTTTTCAAGGCCAGCATCACGCCGCTGCTAAACACGGGGTCGAGGAAGCAAAACGCGTCGCCGACCAGCAGCAACCCCTCCTCGCCGCAATGGCGCGCGTGGTGTGTGTACTCGCTGGTGACGTAATGCGGGCCGACCTGCTCGCCGGTTGAGAGGTGATCGGCGATCCACCGGTTTTCCCGCACCTCACGCTCGAAAATGGCCTTGGGATCCTTCACGCCGCCGCGCGTCAGGTATTTGCCCTCGGCCACGACGCCGACGCTCACCATGTCGTGGTGCTGGGGGATGTGCCAGAACCAGCCGCGCTCCGGCACGAACGCCACCGTGGTCTGGCCTTCGTCGAGGCCGGCTTCGCGCTTCGAGCCGCGGTAGTAGGTCCAGACGGCGACCTTGTTCAGGTACGGGTCTTTCACGCGCCAGCCGTTCCGCACCGCGGCGAAGCTCTCCTTGCCGGTGCAATCCAGCGTGATCGGGGCGCGGTACTCGGCGAGCGTGCCATCGCGGCGCCGCGCGCGCGCGCCCACCACGCGTCCGTCCTCGCGCAGCAGTTCAGTGACCGTGGTCTGCTCGCGGACCTGGGCGCCCTTTTCGCGGGCGTGGTCGAGGAGCATCTGGTCGAACTCGGACCGGAGCACCTGCCAGGTTTGGGCCACGGTGTCCTTGTCGTAGCGCGTGTAAAAGTAAAAGGGTTGCGAGGCCTTGCCGTCCGGTTGAACGAACTGGACGCTGTATTTCCGTTGAAACGCGGAGGCGCGCATCTTCGGGATCAGCCCGAGCCGCTCCAACGGCAGGTAGGTAAACGGGATCAACGATTCCCCGATGTGGTACCGCGGGAAGCGCTCGCGTTCGAGCACGAGCACCCGGTGGCCGTGGTCGGCGAGCAGCGTCGCCGCGCTCGACCCCGCCGGCCCGCCGCCGATGACAAGTACATCCCAATGCGTCTGGCTTGTGGCATCCATAATCGGACTAGAGTGGCGCATCCCGTCCGGCTCGCAAGCGAGGGAGGCCATTTCGCGGGCGACGGTGGCCGGCTGCGCGGTGTCCGATTTGACCGTAGTTTGACGCAGGCCGCGCCGCTGGCAGACTGGGCGGACCGTGAACCGCGAGCCTTCGCCGCACAAAAACTCGTCCGTCGCCATCGTCGGCGCCGGGATCACCGGCCTGACCGCCGCGTTCCGCCTCCGCCAAGCCGGGGTGAACGTGACGCTTTATGAAGCCGGCAGCCGCGCCGGCGGCGTGATCCAGTCCGTGCGCGAAAACGGTTTCCTGGCCGAGTTCGGGCCGAACTCGATCCTCGACACCTCGCCAAAAATCCGGTCGCTCATCGCCGACCTCGGCCTCGAACCGCGCCGGCTGTACTCCGATCCCGCCGCCGAAAACCGCTACCTGGTCCGCGGCGGTCGCCCGGTTTGTCTGCCCGCCTCGCCGTTGAAGTTCTTCGGCACCGAACTTTTTTCGCTCGGCGCCAAGCTGCGTCTGCTGCGCGAGCCGTTCATCCGGCGCGCGCCGGCAGACCTTGAGGAAAGCGTTGCCCAGTTCGTGCTGCGCCGGCTGGGCCAGGAATGGCTCGATTACGCCATCAACCCGATGATCGCCGGCATTTACGCGGGCGACCCGGCGCGGCTTTCCGTGACCCACGGCTTTCCGAAACTCCAGGCGCTCGAGCAGCGTTACGGCTCGCTCATCCTCGGCCAAATCCGGGGCGCCAAGGAGCGCAAAGCCCGTGGCGAGGTCTCCAAGCAGGAGGCCAAGAAAGTGTCGTTCGACGAAGGCCTGCAGGTGCTCACCGACACGTTGGCGGCGAGCCTCGGGCCGGCCTTGAAGTTGAATTCGCCGGTGGCCCGGCTCGAACAGAACACCGCGGGCTGGCGCGTCACCGTGCGCGAGCAGGGCGGCGAAACCGCCGCGGACCACGCCGCCGTTTTGCTGGCGGCACCCGCCTACAAACTGGCCGAACTCGCACTCCAAACGCCCGCCAGTTTGAGCCTGGCGCCGCTGCGCGACATCCATTACCCGCCGGTGGCCAGCGTGGTGCTGGGGTTCCGGCGCGAGGACGTGCCGCATCCGCTCGACGGCTTTGGCATGTTGGTCCCGGCGGTGGAGCGGTTCAGCATTCTGGGCACGCTGTTCTCGTCCTCGCTTTTTCCCAACCGCGCGCCCGCCGGCCACGTTCTGTTGACGACCTACGTCGGCGGCGTGCGCGCCCCCGAGCTGGCGCTGCGGCCGGAACCGGAACTGGTGGCGCTGACCGTCAAAGACCTGCGCGCGATCCTGGGTGTGCGCGGCGAACCGACCTACCAACATTGCGTGCTCTACGCGAAGGCGATTCCGCAATACGAGGTCGGCTTCGGCCGTTTCAAGGATCTGATGGACGAAGTGGAGGCGAAAGCCGCGGGGGTGTTTCTGGCCGGCCATTTCCGCAACGGCATCTCGCTGGGCGACTCGATCCTGGCCGGCCACGACGTGGCGGAGCGGATACGCGGCTGGCTGGACCGCGCCGCTCACTGAGCGGCGACGGTGCGGGATGGCGGGTTGCCCAGACTGGCTTCGCAAATCTGGATGTGACGGCGGATTCCAGCGCACCAGAACGCGTACTTGGGATGACCGGCAAAAGCGGGCAACTCGGTGAAATCCGGTCCCAGTTCGAGGCCGCCGTTGTAAAGCGCCGTCAAGTGGAGACGGGCCGCGGACATTTGCTCGTCGATAAGGTAACCGAGGTACCGCCGGCCCTTCGTCGGTGCGTCGGTAGGAATCCGGGCGCGCAGTTGCGCTTCGAGAATGCCCAAAGCTCGGAAGGCGTCGTCTTTGTTCATGGGTACGCGGCGCACCCTGCGCTGGCTCGCAACGCCGGTCGAGGCAGAAGTCGCGCGCGCAGGCACGAGGCGCGGGGCGCGCGAGGTGGCGGCGGTGCGGCGGTTATTCGTTCCGCAGCGCCACCATCGGATGCACGCGGGCCGCGCGCCAGGCCGGGACCGTGCAGGCCACCAGACTCACCGCCGCGAGCGCCAGCGTGACGACGCCGAACGTCACGGGATCGAACGGGCTGACGCCATACAGGAAGTTGGTCAGCGAATAACCCAATCCCACCGACCCCACCAGGCCGAGGCCCAGTCCGGCCAGCGCCAGCTTCATGCCTTGCGAGAGCACAAGTTGGGTGACCCGGCCCGCCGAGGCGCCCAGCGCCATGCGGATGCCCAGTTCGTGCGTGCGCTGGCTGACCACGTAGGCCATGACGCCGTAGATGCCCATCGCCGCGAGGACCACCGCCACCACGCCCAGCGCGGTCAGCAGCGTCGAGACGATGCGTTGCGCCAGGAAGGCGGCTTGGATGAAGTCGGTCATGGCGATCACGGCCCAGACCTCCACGCCCGGATCCAACGCGTGGATTTCGTTTCGCAGCGCGCCGGCGAAGCTGACGGGATTGCCTTCGGTGCGGAGCGCCACGCCCAGGTTCAAATCCCACACGCCTTGTTGGTAGGCAAAATAAACGA
>JAKCAB010000136.1 GCA_021839785.1 bacterium
GCCGCCGGCCTGAAAACGCAGGAGGCGGCGGTCGGCGTCACGCGCGGCTGCATCGAACGGTTGAACCGCGACGAACTCCAGGGGGTCATCGCCCACGAGTTCAGCCATATTCTGAACGGTGACATGCGGCTGAACCTGCGGTTGATCGGCATCGTGAACGGCTTGCTCGTGCTGGCCATCATTGGCCGGCAATTGCTTTACGTCCGCTCCAGCGGGCGCTCGCGCGACGGCAAAGGCGGCAACCCGCTTCCGTTCATCGGTCTGGCATTGCTGATCATCGGCGGCATCGGCATGTTCTTCGGGCGGCTCATCAAAAGCGCGGTGTCGCGGCAACGCGAGTTTCTGGCCGACGCAGCGGCGGTGCAATTCACCCGCAATCCGGCGGGCCTGGCCGGCGCGCTGAAGAAGATCGGCGGCCTGGCGGCGGGTTCGCGGCTCGAGACGCCCAAGGCTGAGCAGGCCAGCCACCTGTTTTTCAGCAACGGGCTGGCGGAATCGTGGTTCGCCTGGTTCTCCACGCACCCGCCGCTGGTGGATCGCATCCGCGCGCTGGACCCGCAGTTTGACGGCCAGTTCCCCGAGGTTGGAGGCGCGCCACGTCCTCCACTAGCGAACCGTCGTTATGCTTACGAGGCCGGCGAAACGACGATGATCGCCGCGGCCGAACTGGCCGGTCGCCAGGTGCCGCTCCCGCCGCCCCGACCGGCCGAGACCGTGGCCGCGGCCGCGATGGCGGCCCGGACCGGCGCGCCGACCGCGCACCATCTGCGTTACGCCGCGGCGCTGCGCGAACGCCTGCCAGCGGAATTGCTCGCGGCCGTGCACGAACCGCTCAGCGCCGCGGGTCTCGTGCTTTCGTTGGTGCTCAGTCGCGACGCCGCTTTGCGCCAGCGGCAACTGGACTCGCTGGAGCCGCTGGTGCGCGAAGAGTACCTCGTCGGGTTGCCTAAACTCGCGGCGGCGGTGGATGCGATCGACACGCGCGACCGCCTCCCGGTGGTCATGCTCGCGTTGCCGGCCTTGCGGCAGCTTTCGCCCGCGCAGTTCCGCGGTTTCTCCGAACTGCTCCAACAACTGGTGGAAAGCGACCAGGAAATCGACCTCTTCGAGTACACGCTCCAACGCCTGGTGCGGCGGCACCTGGCGCCGCTTTACGAAGCCGGGGCGCGGACGCTCGTGCAGTTCTACTCGCTGAAACCGCTGCTGCCCGACTGCGCCGTTGTCCTTTCCGCACTCGCGCGCCAGGGCAACGAGAACGAACCCGCAACCGTGGAGGCATTTGTCCAAGGCGCCACCCTACTCGATCCCACCGGTGGGCGCCTCGCGTTGCTGGCGCCGGAACGGTGCGACCTGGCGCCAATCGACGCTGCGCTCGAACGGCTGGCGCTGGCCTCCCCGGCCATCAAGCGCCAGGTCCTGCAAGCCTGCGCGGAGACCGTGGCGGCGGACGGCCAGATTGCGCCCCGCGAGGCGGAGCTGTTGCGCGCCATTGCGGACAGTCTGGATTGCCCCCTCCCGCCGTTCATCGAAGGCGTTTGAGTCTGAATTCCAAAGCTGAATCTCTGGTTCTTCCGCCAGCCTCCGGGTCCAAGCCGGCTTGGAAGCCGGCGCGCCGATCCGGTGGGGCGAGGCTCCCGCCGAGCCCAACAATTTCAACCACCGAGGTGCCAAGACGCAGCGCGGCCAAGCCGCAACCAAAAATTTCGCGCGAAGGACGCGAAGGCGGCGAAGGCCAGAGAAGCTATTCCCCTCCTTCGCTCTCTTCGCGTCCTTCGCGCGCCCAAAAATCTTCGCAGCACGCGACGAGGTTGGGAGATAGCACTGCGGAGAGGGAATTGGGAAGTCAGGAAGGCCGGAAACGAAAGACCGCCGCGGCACATTCCCGAGTTCCGGAGTTCCAAATTGGACCTCCGTGCCTCGGTGTCTCTGTGGCCCTCGCAGGGGAGCGGCGCGCTCGGAGAGCGCGCCCTACTAGCCTGCCGGCCCAAGCCGGTTGGGAGACCAAGCGAAGGAACGCGTGGGTTCGGTAGCCGCGAACGTCAGTCCGCGCTGGCTCCCCCAAGGTGGCGCCCTTGATGTCGGTGGCGACTGCGGTTTTCGGTTTTGGCCGAATGCCGTTTGCGTCAGGCGATTTGCAGGCGCGGGTCGCTTTGGAGCAAAGCCGCGAGGTTCGGCCAGCTCACCCCGCTGGTGGCGTTGATCGCGTTGAGGTACACCATCACCTTGTCCTGCGGGTGCCTGGCCAGAAGGCCCTCGACGGCCGCCTTGAGTTTCTCGTCCTCGACCGTTTCCGGGAATTCCTCGACCACGCCTTTGTCGTGCTTGATCGCCAGCGCGTCGAGGAAGTCGCAAAGCATGGCGGTCTGGGCCTTGAGCAGCCAGCCGCGGAGCAGACTGGCCGCGGCTTCCTCCATGCGCGGGCGTCCGAGCACGCCGATCATCTCGGCGTGACGCGGCGCGCGCGGCTTGCGTTCGAGAAACGCCGGGCGCACCCGGCTGGCTTCGGCCACGGCGGCGAGGACCACACGGTACAGCGGTTTGTCGGAATGGTAGGCGAACTCCAGGATCTCCTGCGAGAGCGCGGGCGGCATGAAGCCGACCAGTTCGTAGCATTTCAGCATAAACGAGGCGAACGCCCTGACGCGGCCCTTCGGGCAGGCAAGAACGCGGGCATCGCGATACTGAGCCATCGCCCGGTTAGCAAGGCTTTTTTGCGCCGGCGCCGAGGCAACGACTGCGCCGCGCGGCGGTCCGGCCCCAAACGCGCTTGCTGGAGGATTCGCGGCTTCACTACATTGGCGGCGTGCCCACGTGGGTGTATTTCGCCGTCGCGCTTGCCGGTTATTTGCTGGGGAGCCTCCCCACCGGCTACCTGGTGGCGCGCGCCCGCGGTGTGGACATCCGCGCCGCGGGCAGCGGAAACATCGGGGCCACCAACGCATTTCGCGTCCTCGGCAAGGCGGCTGGCAGTCTTGTGCTCGGGGTGGACGCACTCAAAGGCGCGCTGGCGTGCTGGGTCTTGCCGCTGGCGGCGGCGGCGTTAACCGATGGGGGTAACCTGCGAACCGGCTCGCAGCCGTTGGCGGTCATCGCTGGCATCGCGGCGATTCTGGGCCACAACTACACTTGCTGGCTGCGCTTCAAAGGCGGCAAGGGCATCGCCACCTCGGCTGGGATCCTGCTCGTGCTGATGCCGGCGGCGCTGGGCCTGTGCCTGGCGGTTTGGTTGCTGGTCTTCGCGGCGAGTCGATACGTTTCGCTGGCATCCATCGCGTCAGCCGTGGCGTTGCCGTTGGCGGTGTGGGCGACGCGCGGGAGCGGCCTCTTGATCGGCGTGGCGTGCGCCCTCAGTGCGATGGCGATCTACAAACACCGGTCGAATATTCAGCGGCTGCTGGCCGGCACGGAGCATCGTTTCGGCCGCGCGAAAACGACGATTCCATCCAAATCATGAAAATCGCCATTCTCGGCGCCGGGGCCTGGGGCACCGCCATCGCCCGGCTGTTGCGCGCGGACGGACACGAACTCGTGCTCTGGGACCATGACCGCGCCAATGTGCAATTGATGGCCCAGACGGGTCGGAACGAAAAGTACCTGCCCGGCGTCGAAGTCGGTCCGGGCCTACGCGCCGTGGGCTCGCCTGCCGAAGCCTGGCCGGGCGCCGAGTGCGTGGTGGTGGCGGTGCCTTCCAAGGCGTTTCGGGAGGTCACGCGCGATTTGGCCGGCTTTGAAGGCGTGGTGGTCAGCGTGACCAAAGGCATCGAGTTCGCGACCGGTCTGACCATGAGCGGCGTCTTGCGGGAAACCGCGCCGGCGGCGCGGATCGCGGCCTTGTCCGGCCCCACCCTGGCCTTGGAAGTCGCGCGCGGGGTGCCCACCGCCGCCGTGGCCGCCAGCGATTCGACCGACACGGCAGAGCTGGTGCAAAAGCTCTTTCACCGGCCCGCCTTCCGCATTTACACCGGCACCGACACCACCGGGGTCGAACTGGGCGGCGCGCTCAAGAACGTGATCGCCATCGCGGCCGGGCTTTGCGATGGCCTCGGTTACGGCGATAACTCGAAGGCGGCGCTGGTAACGCGCGGCATCGCGGAGATGCGCCGTTTGGGCGTGGCCTGCGGCGCGCGACCCGAGACCTTCAGCGGCCTGAGCGGCCTCGGCGACCTGGTCGTCACCTGTTTCTCGCCGTTGAGCCGCAACCGCACCTTGGGCGAACGCCTCGGCCGCGGCCAACCGCTGGCCGAATTGCTGGCCCGGTCCGTGAGCGTGGCGGAGGGCTGCCCGACCGCCAAGGCGGCGCACCAACTGGCCCGCCGGCGGGGCGTGAGCGCGCCGATCATCGACGAGGTGTACGCAATGCTTTACGAGGCCAAACCGCTGGCCGATGCCGTGCGAGATCTCCTCGCCCGCGAATCCAAGCCCGAAGATTGAGCGGGCCAACCGCGGTTGGCACCGGCGTTAGGCGGGGCCTGGAAGCGCCGGCACAAGTGTCCGCCTGCCCGTGGCACGCCCGGAGCCACCGCCTTGCCGCGGTGTCCGGTTGGGATGCGGATTTCTGCTGCAAACGCCGTGCGGGCTGGCTTGAATCCGCCAGTCAAGCTACTAACCGCCATCAACCGCCATGAAATGCCGTGCCCGCTCGCTTTTGGCCGCCAGCCTGTCGTTGGCCTTCCTCGGCCACGCCGCCCAGTTCAAGTTCCCCACCCTGACTTTGACCGT